>CAYWJL010000016.1:0-6741 GCA_964458145.1 uncultured Desulfovibrionales bacterium
GAAACCCCTGCCCGGCCGGGCGAACCGATCTTCGACTACGTCTATCAGGTGGCCTCCACCGTGGGTCAGAAGATGCAGGGGTACAAGATCGTGGTGGACAAATCCACGGTTCCCGTGGGTACGGCCGACAAGGTGCGTGGCCTCATCAACGCAGAGTTGGAAAAACGCGGGGAGTCCTTTGAGTTCGACGTGGTCTCCAACCCCGAGTTCCTCAAGGAAGGGGACGCCATCAACGATTTCATGAAACCCGATCGGGTCGTGGTGGGAACGGACAACGTGCGCACGGCCGAGCTTCTCAAGACCCTGTACGGTCCCTTTGCCCGCAGCAGGGACAAGCTCATCGTCATGGGTGTGCGCAGTGCCGAGATGACCAAGTACGCGGCCAACTGCATGCTGGCCACCAAGATTTCGTTCATCAACGAAGTGGCCAATATCTGTGAACGGGTGGGAGCCGACGTGCGTGACGTGCGCATGGGCATCGGCTCGGATCACCGTATAGGGTACCAGTTCATCTATCCCGGCGTGGGCTACGGGGGGTCGTGTTTTCCCAAGGACGTCAAGGCCCTCATCGGTACGGCCGGGGATTACGCGTATGAACCCCAGCTTCTCAAGGCCGTGGATGACGTCAACAACCGGCAGAAGACCGTGCTTGCCAGAAAGATCAGGGAGTATTTCGCCAATCAGGGCGGTGTGAAGGGCAAGACCCTGGCATTGTGGGGGTTGGCGTTCAAGGCCAATACCGATGATACCCGGGAAGCGTCTTCCCTGGAGATGATTCGTGAATTGACCGCCGAGGGCATGCGTATCAAGACCTTTGATCCCGTTGCCGCCACCAAGGCTGCCGGGGAACTCGAGGGGAACGACCTCGTGGAGATCGTTCCCGACGAATACGAGGCGGTGAAGGACGCCGATGCCCTGGCCGTGGTCACCGAGTGGAACCAGTTTCGCAATCCCGATTTCGAACGGATCAAAAAGTCCCTGACCGCGCCCCTCATTTTTGACGGCAGAAATCTGTACTCACCGTCCCTGATGGCCGGTCTGGGGTTTGCCTATTTCAGCATCGGTCGACCCGATCCCGAGTAGTTGATTGAGGTCATGGACACGCCCATAAAAAAATCCCGGATGTTCCGGGATTTTTTTATGAGAGCGGAGTGTGCGGGGATGGCTCAGAAAGCGGTTCGCAGCTGCCCGCATCGGCGGAGCTGGAGTTCCTGCAGGATGACCTGTTCGTACACGGTGGTCTGCACCTGATCCATGGGTTCGCCTTCCATGAATGCGTCCACGAACTGGGTTTGTTCCCAGCAATCGAGGAGTTCGTCGTTGCCGAGAGTTTTTACTTCGTCCTGGAAGTCGGGTTCCGGTCCGAAAGGAAAGGATTGTGCCATAAATCGTGATGCCTCCGCAAAATAGGTGTGATAACGCAAAAAAGTATGACCGAATACGGTTTCTTTGGCAACTGATTTTCCTTGGCAGTACCCCCCTGCTCTTCGGATCGGAGTCCTGCTTTTGCGTGTTGATTAAAACCTGTTTTACTTTTATACGTATACAGATTGTTGTGATCAATGCGCGCAAACAGGAGGAAAACTCCATGGCAGAAGAAGACGTACGCAAGGACGAGCAGCTGCTCCAACTGGTCACCTTCAGCATCGGTGAAGAAGAATTCGGCGTCGAGATCCTGAAGGTCCAGGAAATCATCCGGATGCTCGAAATCACCAGGGTTCCCAAGGCCCCGGATTTCGTGGAAGGAGTCATCAATCTGCGGGGCAAGGTCATACCGGTCATCGACCTTCGCCTCCGTTTCGGCCTCCAGGCCAAAGGGCACGACAAGAAAACCAGGATCATCGTCATCGAGATCAACCAGATGATCGTGGGATTCGTGGTCGATTCGGTTTCCGAGGTTCTCCGGATTCCGGCCGGGACCATCGAGCCGCCGCCGCCGGTCATTTCCGGGCTCGATTCCGAATATATAAGCGGCGTGGGCAAGCTGGACGATCGGCTTTTGATCATGCTCGATCTGAACCGCTTGCTCTCCAAGGAAGAAAAATCGGCACTGGGAGAGGTGTAGTTTTTTAACCGCGAAGAGCGCCAAGGGACGCGAAGCAAGGCTCTGTCATTCCCGTTATGACGACTCGGTTCTGCCGCACTGGTCAGCAAAGGCGCAGGCCGGGTTTTTCGCGTCGCTAACCTCAACCCCCGTTTGTTTCCAAAGGCCGTCCTCGAGCGAATCGAGGCGGCCTTTGCGTGTTTCCGTTTTTCCGACACCCTCAACCCCATAACCGTGTCCATACTACCCATACTCAATCAGCTTCTCGATCCCTCGGGCATCCACAGGGTCTACAAGAGCGGTCCTGCCGGTCAGATGTTCATGGCCCGGGAATTGATCGCCAGGGGCAAGACCGTGGTCATTCTGCCGGCCTCACCCGCGGAAATGCCCGTGTACAAGTCCCTCATCCAGCTTTTTGCACCTGCCGGAGAAGGAGAAGAGTTCTGGGAACGGCAGTGGATCTCGTTTCCCTCCATAACTCCCGGCAGGGAGGAACATCGTTTCTGGGGGGATCGCTGGGCCGGGCTTTTTTCCCTGGCCCAGGGCGGACACGGCAGGGGGATTCTACTGCCGTTGGGGAATCTTCTTGCCAAGTGGCCTGAAAGAAATGTGGTCGACGAGCAGCATCTCCATGTGGTGCCCGGCGAGGACCATTCGCCCGAGCGACTGCTCGAAAAGCTGGCTGATTGGGGATACTCGCGGGTATCCATGGTTTCCAAGACCGGTGAGATGGCCCTGCGCGGGGATATCCTCGACATTGCCTGTCCGGGATACGAATTTCCGGTCCGTATGGAATTTTTCGGCGACACCCTGGAAAGTCTGCGCCTTTTCGAACCCCTGTCCCAGCGATCCCGAAAAGAGCTCGAACAAGTGGTGCTTCTTCCCTGCGCCCCGGTGGTGCAGGATTTCGCCTACCGCCAGGATGCCCTGGAAAAGTGGGATGATCTCAAGAATTCCGGCGAATTGCCCGGTACGGCTCTCAAGAAGCTGGTCGCCTCCCTGGAGACCAACGACCTGAACATTCCCCCGGGGCTGTTTTACAAGAATCCCGTGGGCGTGGGGCAGTGGTTTAGCGAGGACGTGATCTTTTTCGTTGCCGGGGCCACGGATGCCCGTTCCCGTCTCGAGGAGCAGGAGTGGGCCTGGAAGGAGTATCTGGAGCAGTCCGGGAACGTCTGGCCCGTCTCTTCGATTCTCCAGACCATGGGGCAGGCACGGCATACCTGGCTTGATCGCCATCATATCCTGTTCGAATCCCTGGTCATGGGCAAACGCGAAAAGGGGCTGGAACTCGCCGAGGAGCCCATCCGTTCCTTTGATGATATCTTCTGGGAGCCGGAAAAGCGCAAGCGTCCCTTCAAGAGTCTGATGGCCGGCCTCGAGGAATGGAAACACACCTATCGACAGGTTCTTGTGTGTTTCCATTCCGAGCATTCCCGCAAGCGGTTTTTGTCCTTTGCTCATCAGGAAGGTGTTTCTTTTCATCTGGACTACGCGCCCCACGAGAAAGGGCTGTTCGCCCTGGTTTCTTCCCTGACCAAGGGTATGAAACTTGTCTGGTGCGACATGCTCATCCTGGCCGAAGATGTGCTTCAGCCCCGGGAGACCAATCGCATCACTCCGGGTAAGGGCAAGGATTTCAAGGGCCTGACCAGTTTCGACGAGATCTCGCCCGAGGATTTTCTGGTGCATCGGGATTACGGTCTGGCCCGGTTCGGCGGGCTCATGCACATGCAGGCGGGTGCCGTTGCCAACGATTACCTGGTTCTGCACTACGCCAATGACGACAAGCTCTATCTTCCCGTGGACCGCATGGGCATGGTGCAG
Organism: uncultured Desulfovibrionales bacterium; assembly: GCA_964458145.1. Lineage (GTDB taxonomy): Bacteria > Desulfobacterota > Desulfovibrionia > Desulfovibrionales > Desulfomicrobiaceae > Desulfoplanes. The sequence continues at coordinate 3,872 of CAYWJL010000016.1, forward strand.
AAGTACAAGGGGCCGGAGGGCCGGGCCGTTGTGCTCGATCGCATGGGCGGAACCGGATGGGCCAAGAGCAAGGCCCGGGTGCGCAAGGCCATCGAGAAAATCGCCCGGGAACTCGTGGAGATGTACGCCCTGCGTACGGTGAGCAAGGGATATTCCTACGGACCACGCCCGGAGATCTACTGGGAATTCGAGGCCAGTTTCGGGTTCGAGGAAACCAGGGACCAGGAACAGGCCATCCGTGACGTCATCAAGGACATGGAAAGTTCCAAGCCCATGGATCGTCTTGTCTGCGGGGATGTGGGCTTCGGCCAGACCGAGGTGGCCCTGCGCGCAGCCTTCCGGGCTGTTGTGGACGGCAAGCAGGTGGCTCTGCTCTGTCCCACCACCGTGCTGGCCGAACAGCATTATCAGAATTTCAGGCAGCGTATGGAGGATTTTTCCGTGCGTGTGGCCATGCTCTCCAGGTTCGTGCCCAAACCGACGCAGAAGCTCATTGTTCAGGCTGCTGCCCGTGGCGAAGTGGATATTCTCATCGGTACCCACCGGCTGTTGTCCAAGGATATCTCCCTGCCGCATCTCTCCCTGCTTGTCCTGGACGAAGAACAGCGGTTCGGGGTCAAGCACAAGGAACGTCTCAAGAGTCTGAAAAAGGACATCGATGTCCTGACCCTCACGGCAACGCCCATCCCCAGAACCCTGCAGCTCTCCCTGTCCGGAGTACGCGGGCTGAGCGTCATCGAGACCCCGCCCCTCGAGCGCAAACCCGTGCAGACCGCCCTCATGGAGCGGGAAACTCCGGAACTGCGGGCCATTCTCCAGCGGGAGCTGGGGCGAATGGGCCAGGTTTTCTGGGTCTACAACCGGGTTCAGGGGCTTGAACGGGTTCGTGATTATGTCCAGTCCCTGGTACCTGAGGCCAGGGTGGCCACGGCCCACGGACAGATGCCGGCCAAGGAGCTCGAAGAAACCATGCACCGCTTCTGGCACCAGGAGCTGGACGTTCTCGTCTGTACCTCCATCATCGAATCCGGCCTGGATTTTCCCAGGGCCAACACCCTGATCGTGGACCAGGCACAGCTTTTCGGACTCGGTCAGCTCTACCAGTTGCGCGGTCGGGTGGGGCGTTCCCGGGAACAGGCCTATGCCTATTTTGTCATTCCCTCCCTGGAGGACCTTCAGGAACAGGCCCGCAAGCGGCTCAAGGTCATCCTGGACATGGACTATCTCGGGGCCGGGTTCCAGGTAGCCATGGAGGATCTCAGGCTGCGCGGGGCAGGAAACATCCTGGGCGAAGTCCAGTCCGGGACCATCGGCAAGGTCGGCCTGGATATGTTTCTGGAAATTCTGGAAGAGGAGGTTCAGCGGCTCAAGGGTGAGCCGGTTGCCGATGTCAGGGAGCCCGAACTGCATATGGGTGTGCCGGCCCATATTCCGGAAAGCTATATCCTCGAAGCCTCTGAACGATTGCACTATTACCGGGTTCTTTCCATGTGCGCACGCTCTGAAGAGCTGGGCGAAATTCTCCAGGAAATCAGGGATCGGTTCGGACCCTTTCCGGACCCCCTGGAAACGTTTGTGGAAATCCTGAAGCTCAAGTTCGTGATCAAGGATCTGGGAGGGATTGCGGCCGATATCTATGCCGGCAAGATCGTCATCAGCTGGGATGCGGAAGATTCCCGGGTCGATCCCCTGTCCCTGGTCCGATGGGTGGAGGCTCACGAACCATGTGCACGCCTGATTCCACCGGGAAAATTGGAGTTGCGCTGTGCCGACAATCCATCTATTGCCCTGTCCATGCGGACGTTCAAGGAATCTCTTGAGGATTTTCGCGACAGTATGTCCATGAAGGACAACGGGTCGCAATCATGAATGCACGTGCGGCAGGATATGGGTATCAGCCGGTACGATCAGGATTTTTCCCGGCTGGAATCGTTGTGTCCCTGGTTTTCGTCGTGCTGGCCGGATGCGCCCAGCAACCACCTTCCAAGGGAGTGGTTGCCCGGGTCAATGGTGACCCTGTCTATCTTTCCGAAGTGCGCGCGGACCATGACCTCCATTACATGACATGGTCGTCGGCCAATGATTTCGACGTCCAATCCCTGGGACACGAGTACGGGACGGTATTGGCCGATATCATTCTCCAGAGGTTGATCCTGCAGACCCTGTCGGCCGAACATCTCGATGTAAGCGATGAGGACGTGGCCCGGGAGGAGGCGTTGATTCGGGCCGACTATCCCGACGACATTTCCTTCGAGCAGACTCTGATCGATGAATATGTCGATCTGGATCAGTGGCGTGAGCAATTGCGATCCAGGCTCAGCAGGCAAAGGTTTCTGGATGACTATCTCCGTCCCCGGGTGACCATCGGCTATGAAGCTGCCAGGGATTACTACAGGGACCACAGATCAGATTTCGTGGTTCCCGAGCGTTTCGTGTTCACCGTGTTTCAGGGCAAGGATCGCGAGAGCCTGACAGCGGCTCTTGCGGCATACCGCCAGGCCGGCAACGCGACTCCGGAAAACGGCAAAAAAATCGAAGATGGCCACGATGTGGTGGATATCCATGACATGGACGTGCCGGATCATGCCTTGTCATCCTCGTGGCGCGAAATCCTGGCCGGTCTCGCCCCGCAGGACGCAAGCGAGGTCATCGCCGGCAAAAACGCCATGACCATTCTGTTCCTGCATGAGCGAACTCCCCGGACGGTTCTGTCCCCTTCTGCAGCCTATCCGCTCGTGGAACACAAACTCGTGGAACAGGGCATGAAAGATGCCTTTGACGCGTGGATGGAGCATGTCCTCGCGCACGCCAAAATCTAGATCTGAGCAACAAGGGACAAGTGCTGGAGACGGAACTGCTTTTCTGGAGTC
>CAYWJL010000016.1:6751-10441 GCA_964458145.1 uncultured Desulfovibrionales bacterium
CGCGCACGCCAAAATCGAGATCACCGGGCTTTTGAGGGAAAATCGGTCACAATCGCAGGATGCGTCAGGCGAGAAAGACCTTTGATGATCTTTGGCTTCGAATGGTTCGTCGCCGATGCAAGCAAGCGCTTCGGGCTGAAAACCGGGAACGAAGCCGCATACCATGATGCTGAAAAAGGATAGTGTGTCTATGAGAGCGTGTCAGGGAAGATGTCTCGTACAAGGATGTGGGTATATTGTCGGGTTGATCATGTGTCTGGTCGTATGTGCTCCCGTGGCCCAGGCCGACGAAGTGGTCGATCGCATCGTTGCCGTGGTCAATGGCGAGATCATTACCCTGTTTGATATCAATCAGCAGATCAAGGGATTCACCCAGCAGTTCGAGGGGCGGACCATGACCTCGGAAGAGGAAAAGGCCCTTGAGTCGGTCAGAAAGAGGGTGCTCGCGCAGATGGTCAACGATCTTCTTCTCGAGGCCGAGGCCGAGCGGCTGGAAATGACTGTTTCCGATGTTGAGATCAAGAATCAGGTGGAGGCCTTCAAAAAACAGCACGGCCTGACCGAGGAGCAATTTCAGGATCAGCTCAAACTCCAGGGCATGACCCGCAAGGACTACGAAGAAACGGTCCGGAAGGATATCATGCGTCAGCGTCTCATCGGTGCCATGGTCCGGCGCAAGGTCGTGGTCACCGATGAAGAGATGAAGACGTATTACAAGGAACACGAAGGGGATTTCTCCCAGGACAAGAAGGTGGAGCTCGCCCTGATCATCGTTGACCCGGGATTCGACATCCAGGAATTGCGTGACCGCCTGCTCAAGGGGGAGATTTCCTTTGGCCAGGCTGCCTCCATGTATTCCAAGGGACCCGGCGTCGAACAGGGGGGAGAAATCGGCGAGATTCGCTGGGCCGACATGCGGGACTCCTGGAAAGATGTCTTGCGAGGGCTGGGCAAAGGGGATACCACCGAGCCTTTCGATTTGAACGGCAATCAGGCCCTTTTGCACATTGTCGCACTGACGCCCGGGGATACTCTGCCTTTCGAGGACGTCAAGGCCAAGATCCGGGACATCCTGTACCGACCACGGATCGAAAAGCGCTATCAGGAATACATGGAAGGGCTCAAGAACAAGGCCGTTGTCGATATTCGTTTGTAGGAACGGCACGAATGGGAATCAGTGAATCGGTTTGAGGGGGAACGGTAGCATGTCGATGCAGGAATTGGGCGAGCTGTTCAAATCGGCCCGTCAGGAAGCCGGTCTGAGTTTGGAAGACGTCTACGAACGGACAAAAATCAGCATGTTCGTTCTGGAATCCCTTGAAAACGGGGATGGAGCCCGGTTGCCCCACCCTGTGTATGCCAAGGGATTCATTCGGAGTTATGCCAGACTCCTGGGACTCGATCATGAAAAGATCATTCAGGAGTACCTTGCTGCAATAGGGCCGGTGGATGATCTCGAGATCGAAACGGGCGTGCCTGAATTGCATGTACGCAGGAAGACCAAGGAGAAGAGCGGCAAATTCTGGATTTTTATCCTGGCCACAGCTGTGCTCGTGGCGGCCGCATGGCTGGTGGTTTCTTATGTTTCTCGCGAGATAGAACCGGTTCCACCGGTTGTCATGGAAGAGAGCGCAGCAGACGATACCGCCGTGAGTGCCGCCGATTCCGCAACGCAGGACAATGTCGATGGCGCAGCCGATACTGCGGACCGGCCTGTCGTCCCGGAAGACGAGGCTCTCGTGGTTGTGGATGGCGGAGAAACTCCTGGCTTGCCACAGGTACCTGATTCTCGAAGTGTTGAAGAGGAAACCGGGATGCCCATGGAATCCGGAGGGGAAGAAGCGGTTGTGGAGTCCTCCGATGAATCCGGGAATGAACAGGAAGAGACTTCCGCTGTCGAGGTCGAAACCGTTGTTCCTGCAGCCGAGTCCGTTGAGACCGAGTCCCTTGCCGAGGTCACGGACGAGCCCGAGGGGGTGACCCGGGCGCATGTCTTGCGCATCGAGGCGACCCATGACTGCTGGATACGGGCCATAGCCGACAAAGAGACCGATCCCGACAAAATCGTTCGCTTGCTCGAACCCGGTCAGAGCGTGACCCTTTCCTTCAACCGGGATGTGGAACTCAGGCTGGGCAATGCAGGCGGGGTGCGGCTTTTTGTGGATGATGCACCCTATGCGTTCGAGGGGGCTCTCGGTGCCGTCGAGACCGTGGAAGTCACGGCTCCTGCTCTGTAGCCGGCATCTCGTGCCTGTCGGTCAAACCGGCCCTTTCGGCCGATCCCGGGGTGCTCTTTTTGTGGTGATTGTGCATGGAGTTCACGGAAAAGGTCGTCATATTGCGGGTGGGCACGTTCCGGGAGAATGATTGCTGGGTTCGTTTCCGGTCTCCTTCCCGGGGTATCGTCACCGGATTCGCCTTTGGCGGGCGAAGGAGCAGACGACGATTCTGCGGGTGCCTGGATCATCTCAATCAGGTGCTCTTCCGGGTCAGCTCGGGTAAGCGCAACCAGTATTTGAGCCTTGAAGAGGGAACCCTTCTTCAGGGCTTTACGGTTTTGAAAAAAGATCCCCAAAAAGTGGGCATGGTGGGAAATTGTCTGCGATTTTTCGAGGCCGTGCACACCGGAGAGGCCGGGTCCGCCGATGCGTACGACCTGATTCTGTCCATGCTCGCAGGGTTGGATGGACTTGCGGGATCGCCTTCACCGTTTTTCCCGGTTCTTTTCAGAATCGCTCTGGCCTTTGAGCAGGGGTATGATCTCGATGTGCTGCATTGTGCGTCATGCGGGTCGATCCTGCAGGAACATGCCTGGGCGGGGTGCTTCGTGGAAGAAGGGCATTTTCTGTGCCCCGAGTGTGCCGGTGCGGCCATGCGTGTACGGATCTCCTGGCAGGGGCTGTCCCTTCTGCATCACCTCAAGGGAACCGAGATCGGCAAATGGGTCGACTGGGTGCCGGACAGGGGATTGCAGGGTGAGATGGCTACCTTTGCCGACCGGTTTATTCGGTATCATCTGGGGGTTGCCGATGAGGATGGGCGGTTTGAGAGGTGCTGAACACACGGACGGTACCACGGACGATTGCACTGACGGTAGCACGGACGAACAGATACACGGACGATAGATGCATTGGAGCGTACTGTCCGAGGGTACACGGTACCTTACTCTGAATGTTCTGTGATAAAAAACAAGAGAATTGTATAACCGCTTGAACGTAAAACTTACAACCTAAAACGTAAAACTGCGGCCTGGCCGCATTAGGGTTTCAAACGTTGATGTTCAATGGAGACAAGGATGAATTTTCAGGATGTCATTTTCAATCTGCAGAAATTCTGGGCTGATTATGGATGTGTGATCCAGCAGCCCTATGATATCGAGACCGGTGCCGGGACCTTCAATCCGGCCACATTTTTCAGGGTTCTCGGTCCGGAACCGTGGAAGGCGGCCTATGTGGAGCCTTCCAGGCGGCCCACTGACGGGCGGTACGGGGAAAATCCCAACCGGATGCAGCATTTCTACCAGTATCAGGTGGTGCTGAAGCCTGCGCCCGCCGATGTGCAGGATCTCTATCTCAAGAGCCTCGGGGTGCTGGGGATCGACGCCCGCAAGCACGATATCCGGTTCGTGGAGGACGACTGGGAGTCGCCCACCCTGGGTGCCTGGGGCCTTGGCTGGGAAGTGTGGCTCAA
>CAYWJL010000016.1:10451-12012 GCA_964458145.1 uncultured Desulfovibrionales bacterium
GTGGGGGGCATCGAACTCGAGCCCATCACCGTGGAACTGACCTATGGGATGGAACGGTTGTGCATGTATCTCCAGGAAAAGGAATCCGTGTACGACATGATGTGGAACGACACCGTGACCTACGGAGACGTCTATCATCAGAACGAGGTGGAACAGTCCAGATACAATTTCGACGCCTGCGATCAGGACATGCTCTTTGCCATGTTCGAGGCCAGTGAAAAGGAGTGCCGCCGGGTCTGCGAACTGGGGCTGGCTCTGCCCGCCTATGATCACTGCCTGAAATGTTCCCATGTCTTCAATCTTCTGGACGCCCGGGGAGCCATATCCATCACCGAGCGTGCCAATTACATCGCCCGGGTCAGAAAGCTGGCCGCAGCCATCGCCGGGGTCTATTCCCAGACCCGTGAGGACATGGGGCATCCGCTGCTCAGACATTACGCATAATTTTTTGAACGAACGAGGTTTATGAGATATGGCCCATTTTGTTTTGGAAATAGGCACAGAAGAGATGCCGGCCCGGTTTCTGCCCATATTGGACAAGGCCCTGAAAGAGGGCGTTGCCAAAGGTCTTGCCGAGGCCAAACTGGCTCATGGCGCGATAACCACCCTGTCCACGCCCCGGCGTCTGGTGCTCGACTGCACGGACATGGCCGAGATGCAGGAGCGGGAAGAGGTCGTTGTCACGGGTCCCCCGGCCCGGATCGCCTTTGACGATCAGGGCGAGCCCACCAAGGCAGGACTCGGTTTTGCCCGGTCCCAGAAGGTGGAGATGAAGGACGTCTATGTCACGGACACGGGCAAGGGCGAGTATCTGGCCGTCAACAAGGTGGTGGGCGGGGAACCGGCCGCCAAAATTCTCGGAGAAATCTGCCAAGACGTGATCGCCCATCTTCCCTTTCCCAAGAAGATGCACTGGGAAGCATCCCGGTTCACCTTCGGCCGTCCTTTGCGGTGGCTTCTGGCTCTGCTTGACAGGGAGATCGTGCCCTTTGTCGTTGCAGGGCTCGATGCCGGGAACACGACCCGCGGTCACCGCGTGCTCGGTCCGGGCCCCTTCGAGGTGGAGGAGGCGGACCTGTATTATGATGTGATCCGTGAGCAGGGTAAGGTGGTTCTGGCCCATGACGACCGTGTGTCCATGATCATTGCCAAGGGTGACGAACTGGCCCGGGAGATCGGCGGGACCGTTGCCTGGAATGACGGGCTCATTCAGCATGTGGCCAATCTGGTGGAATATCCCCTGCCCGTGCTGGGCAATTTCGACGAGACCTATCTCGAGCTTCCGGCCGAGGTTCTGCTGACCAGCATGGAGACCCATCAGAAGAGTTTCGGTGTCAATGGCCCGGACGGTCGTTTGCTGCCTCGTTTTCTGACCGTGATCAATCTCGAGCCCGATTCTGTGGATGTGGTGCGTAAGGGATGGGAGCGGGTGCTCAAGGCCCGGCTCGAAGACGCCATGTTTTTCTGGAAGGCCGATCTGGAAAAGGAAATCGACACCTGGCTGGCCAAACCCGAAGACGTCACCTTTCTGGGTCCCCGGGATGCCATCGGCGACAATTCC
>CAYWJL010000016.1:12140-13520 GCA_964458145.1 uncultured Desulfovibrionales bacterium
TGATACGCGTGCCTGTATGGCGACATTCATGGGTACTAACTGTTGCTCAAGGCATCTATGCCGCAAAAAAAGGGGAGAGTGCCGTGGTCGCCGAGGCCCTGGCCGAGCAGTATCTCCCGGCCGGTCAGGACAGCCCGTGTCCAAAGACCCTTGGCGGAGCCATCCTTGCCATGGCCGACAAGCTCGATACACTGGCCGGGTGTTTCGGTATCGGCAAGATCCCCACAGGAGCTGCCGATCCCTTTGCCCTGCGCCGGTGTACCCTGGGGGTTTGTCGGATCATCCTCGAGCATGGTCTCAGAACGGATATCGCCAAACTTTTGCAGATGGCCCTGGAAGGGTATGAAGGCGTCTCCTGGAAGACGGAACCGGCCGAGACTCTGGATACGCTCATGACATTCTTTGCCCAGCGGCTGCGCAATTACTGGTCCGGCAAGGGCTTCGGAACCAAGGTGCTCGATGCGGCCATGGGCGCGGGCATCAATGATGTCGTGGCCCTGGAAAAACGGATCAAGGCCCTGTCCGCCTTTGCCGAGGAAGCGGATTTCGGTCAGGCTGTTTTGACCTTCAAGCGGGCCGACAACATCATCCGCAAGCAGGGCGAAGAAGCCGGCGTAACATTTACAGGCGATGTCGATGCGGCTCTGCTGGTGGAGGATGCGGAAAAAGAGCTCCACGCCCAGCTTACTGCGACAGGTGAAAAATGGGATCAGCTTTGGGAACAGGACGATTTCCCCGGCCTGCTGAACGAGCTCTGGACCCTGCGTCCCGTTGTGGACGGCTTCTTCGATTCCGTCATGGTCATGTGCGACGACGTCAAGCTGCGGTCCAACCGTTTGAACATGCTGTATGAACTGGTCCGTCGTTTGAGCCGCCTGGCCGATTTCTCGGCGTTGCAGGTGTAACGGCGGTTAAGGGCTGTTTTAGGTTGTATGTTTTAGGTTTTAGGATCAAAGACACCCCCCGGACGCACCGCCCCGGACGGATTGCACGGCCGCACCCCGTAGGGGCAGATTCCATATCTGCCCTTTAAGGCAGACGGGAAAGAAAGGACACAGGACACAGAACCCACCGTAGGGGCACGGCGCGCCGTGCCCCTTGTCCCGTCCCCCTTTTCGTATGTTCCGTGTATTTCGCCGGCCCCTTTCCGTTTTTTGTCCGGGGTCTGAAAAATCTGCTTGACAACAAACAGCCCTCTTGCATAGGTACTCTTTTTTCCAAGCAGGTGGTGTACTTTCCGGGACCGGGTCAACCCGGTTACTTCAATATAGTTAGGAGGATTTACTTTTGGCTAACCATAAGTCCGCACTCAAAAGGCATCGTCAGAGCCTCAAGGCCCGTAATCGCAACAGAATGGTCAAGACCAGGATCAAACACAGC
>CAYWJL010000017.1:0-13404 GCA_964458145.1 uncultured Desulfovibrionales bacterium
GTTCTACGGGCCGACCCTGCTGCGGACCGCGCTGGTCAAGTCCAGAAATCTGGTGACCATCCGCATTGCCCAGCAGATCGGGATCAGGAAGATCATCGACCGGGCCCATGCTCTGGGTCTGGAAGGCGATTTTCCCGAAGATCTTTCCGTGAGCCTCGGGTCCAGGCCGGTGACACCCCTGGAATTGTGCACCGCGTTCACCTGCTTCGCCCGTGGGGGAACCATCGTTCATCCTCTCCTGATCACCCATGTCGCCGATGCCTGGGGGAAGGAACTCTATGCCCCGAAGGTCGAGCCCATAGAGGGGATGAGTCCGCAGACAGCCTACATGATCACCAATCTGCTCCAGCAGGTGGTCAAATACGGGACCGGCTGGCGGGCCAGGGTTCTGGGCCGTCCCGTGGCCGGAAAGACAGGGACTTCCAACAACGAGCAGGACGCCTGGTTCATGGGCTTTTCTCCCTATCTGCTCACCGGTGTCTATGTGGGCTTCGATCAGGTGCGGCCCATGGGCAAGTATGAGACCGGGTCCAGGGCGGCTTCCCCCATCTGGGTGGAATACCGCAAGGCTGTGGAGGACACGTATCCGGTGCAGGATTTTTCCCAACCCTCAGGCATCGTCATGGCCCGCATCGATCCTCAGACAGGTCTTTTGGCCGGGCCGGGCAGTTCCAAGAGTATCTTTCTGCCCTTCAAGCAGGGGACCGAGCCCACCCAGACGACTTCCGCTCCCCTGTCCGACGGAACGTCAGAGTCCTCCATGATGGAATCCGGGGCCGACGAAAACCTGCTCAAGCAGATTTTCTGATCCGGTGAAAAGCATGATCGCTGCCTGCTGCGCATCCCTGAAATCCCTGCTCCTCGAGGCCTTGAGCGTGACCCGTGATCTGTTCAAGATCATGGTCCCCATCATCGTGGCCGTGAAGGTGCTGCAGGAGCTCGGAGTCATCGATCTCCTGGCCGGTCCTCTGTCCGGAGTCATGGGGTATGTGGGGCTTCCCGGCAGTATGGGACTGGTCTGGGCCACGGCCATGGTCAACAATATCTACAGCGGGATCGTGGTCTATGTGTCCCTGGCTCCCCAGGAGAGTCTGACCGCAGCCCAGACCACGGTGCTGGCCACCATGATTCTGGTAGCCCATTCCCTGCCCGTGGAACTGGAGATCGTCCGCAAATCCGGGCCCAAACTCTGGTTCCAGGCCCTCATGCGTATCGGCTCCGCTTTTGTACTGGGCATGATTCTGCACCATGTCTATGACTGGGGAGGCTGGCTGTCTGAGGACAGCGTCATGCTGCTCGGGGTTGATTCCGGCGAGCAGGATCTCGTTGCATGGATCATCTCTCAGGTAGAGAATCTGGCTTGGATTTTCGTGATCATCCTGGGCCTGCTTGTGCTCATGCGCGTGCTGTCGGCCCTGGGAATCACCAGGATGCTGATCCGGCTGCTGGATCCGGTGCTCAGGCTTCTGGGGATCGGCAAGGAGGCAGCGCCTCTGACCATCGTGGGCATGGTCATGGGCATCGGATACGGAGGAGGACTCATCCTGCATGAGGTCAAGCAGAATCGGGTGGGTCGGCGGGACATTTTTTTCGCCCTGTCCCTCATGGGACTCTCCCACAGTCTGATCGAGGACACCCTGCTCATGCTGTCCATGGGGGGAATGCTTTCCGGTATTCTGGTAGGAAGGGTGGTCTTTACCCTGGTTTTCGTGTTCGTTCTGGTGCGGGTGGTCAACAACCTGTCGGAAAAGACCTTTTTGCGATTTCTCTTCGCTCCCCAGGACGGGAGCAATGGCGGGAAAGGGGCTTCGTCTCAGTTCATACCGTCGGGAAGACCCCGGTCCCGGTCGAACCAATGAGGGCGGCAGGGAGCTTCGCCTGAATGCTTCCCCTGCCAGAGATCGTGTTTTGTGAGTTGCCGGGCAATTGATTGAAGTACAGCTGATTTGTTCCGTGCCCACTCGGGAGCGAGCAGTTCTCCGGGCTGCGGGTCGCCGTTGATTCTGTGGATGACGATATCCGGCCTGAGTCGGGCCACCCCCTGAACGGTCCACGTGACGTACTCCTCCATGCTCAGGGGAAGATAGTCTCCCCGTCGCCACGAGAGGGCCAGGCTCGAACCCTTGCATACATAGAGATTGTGGATCTTGATGCCCCTGACGGGCAACCGGTTCACGAAGTCGATGGTTGTCAGGAAATCGTCCATGCTCTCTCCGGGGAGCCCGGCAATGACATGGGCGCAGACCTTGAGCCCCAGGGTTCCGGCACGGTTCGCGGCTCGGGCGAAACAGGCGGCGTCGTGGCCTCTGTTGATCCGGCCCAGGGTCTGGTCGTTGGAGGATTGCAGTCCCAGATCGAGCCAGTTCTCCCGCCCGGGAAAGGCGGCCAGGGCCGCGAGTTTGGGGTCGTCCACGCAGTCAGGTCGGGTTCCGATGCACAATCCCTCCAGTTCGGGCAGGCCGTGGAGTTCGTCCAGCACCCCGGTCAACCTGGAAAGCGGTCCGTAGGTGTTGGTGAAGGACTGCAGATAGGCCAGAAAGGCATGGGCCTTGTATTTTTTCTGAAATTTGATCCGCCAGTGGGCATACTGATCGGCCAGGGAGATATCGGCCAAGCCCTGCCCCGTTCCCGAGCCGAGAGGGTTGCAGAACAGGCAGCCTTTGGAGGAGAGGGTTCCGTCCCGGTTGGGGCAGGAAAAGCCGGCATCCAGGGGAATTTTTTGTATCCGTCGCCCGTGCCGGTTATGGAAATAGGTGGACAGGGTGAAGTAACGGGAAGCTGATTGCATGGGGATGTTGGTGGTTGAGGGCTGGTGAACGATCGCAAGACCGGCCTATAGCCTGTTGCCTGGTCCGATCTCTTTTGATAGATGGGCTATGTTTTTTGTTCGGTCAACGAGTTCGCGTGTCGTCTGTCCGCACGATGACGACGTGGAATCCTCCGTCTCGGCGGTGATTCTCAACGAAGTGCTTATGCAGGGAAGTGAGGTTTTATGTCCAGGATTTTTGATGCAATCATCGGCAGGTTTTCCAACGATCTGGCCATCGATCTGGGAACCGCCAACACGTGCGTGTACGTCAAGGGCAAGGGAATTGTTCTGCGTGAGCCTTCGGTGGTCGCCGTAAAACGGGATTCCAGAGGGAACAACAAGGTGCTTGCCGTGGGGGCCGAGGCCAAGCGCATGCTCGGACGTACTCCGGGGAACATCGTGGCCATCCGCCCCATGAAGGACGGTGTCATTGCGGATTTCGAAGTCACCGAGGCCATGCTCCGGCACTTCATCTCCAAGGTGCACAACAGCAGGCGACTGGTCAGACCGCGTATCGTCATCTGTGTACCCACGGGGATCACCCAGGTGGAAAAGCGTGCTGTCAAGGAATCGGCAGAGAGCGCCGGTGCCCGCGAGGTCTATCTCATCGAGGAGCCCATGGCCGCTGCCATCGGAGCGGAACTGCCCATCACCGAGCCCACCTCCAACATGGTTGTGGATATCGGCGGCGGCACCACCGAAGTGGCGGTCATTTCCCTGGCCGGCATCGTCTACAGCCGTTCGGTTCGGGTCGGCGGGGACAAGATGGACGAGGCCATCATGCAGCATGTCAAACGCAAGTACAACATGCTCATCGGTGAAAGCACCTCCGAAGAGATCAAGAAAACCATCGGTTCGGCCTATACCTCGGGTGACGAGGAGGAAATGGACGTCAAGGGGCGGGATCTGGTTTCCGGTATCCCCCAGAACATCACCATCACCTCCAAAGAGATCCGCAAGGCCATTGCCGAGCAGGTGGACAGCATCGTCCAGGCCGTGCGCATCGCCCTGGAGCAGACCCCGCCCGAACTGGCGGCGGATATCGTGGACCGAGGCATCGTGCTCACAGGTGGTGGCGGGTTGCTCAAGGGGCTGGACCAATTGCTGCGCGAAGAGACCTCCCTCCCGATCATCGTCGTGGACGATCCCCTTTCCACCGTTGTCATGGGGTCGGGCAAGGTTCTGGACAATATGGACGTTCTCAAAGAGGTGACCATCGATTAGCCCGCGTTCCTTCAGCCCTCGTACGGCCGTCTTTGTGGTGCTCGCCTGTCTTGTCACCTATGTCTCCATCTATACCTGGAATGCCAAGACCGGTTTTCTGGACAGATTCGTCGTTGCCACCGGCCTCGAGGTTGTGGGTGGTATTCTCGTTCCGGGCAAGCGGGTTCATCGCGAATTGACCGATTTCTGGGAACGGTATGTCTATCTGGTGGGGGTGCGGCAGGAAAACGAGTCCCTTCGCCGGGAATTGGACGAGCTGCGCATGGATCTGGACAGGATGACCGAAAAGGAACTCGAGGCCGATCGTCTGCTGAAACTTCTGGATTTCGAGCCGCCCTCCCGATGGCGACGGGCCGCTGCCAGGGTCGTCGGGCATCGCATCGGGGCCAGTGCCGTGTTGCGTTCCCTGGTGATCGACAAGGGCAGCTGCTCGGGAGTGGTCAAGGATACACCGGTCATTGTTCCCCAGGGGGTGATCGGCCGGGTTCACAGGCCGGGCCTGCATTTTTCATCGATTCTCCTCTTGGTCGATCCCAACAGTCATATTCCGGTCATGGGGGCCTCGAGCAGGATTCCGGCCATTGTCATGGGACAGGGGGACGATCGTCCCCTGCTGGTCAAATACGTCCCCCTGAACGATGTTATGCCCGATGGCGAAATCCTGATCACCTCGGGCCTTGGCGGCATGTTTCCCAAGGGATTGCCCGTTGCCAGGGTCACCCGGGTTACGAGTTCTCCCATTTCCCTGTTTCAGGATATCCTGGCCGAGCCCCTTGTCCGACCGCAGCGTCAGGAAGAGGTCCTCGTGCTTCTGCCCGAAGACAATGCCACCCGTGCCGGTGATCCGGGTTCCGATGGCAAGGTTATCACGCAGGGAGCGAATGTTTCGTGAATGTCTGGGTGTGGTGGATCGGGTATTCCCTCTTGGCCATCTGGGCCCAGGAGTGGTTCCAGGGGATCGATTTCTTCAGCCCCGGTCTCATCGTCTTTTTGCAGGCCGAACGGTGGAAAGGAAGCCTCTGGTCCGCCATCGTCTGGGGGATCATCCAGGAGGGAGCCGGCTCCCTGTCGTTCGGGTCGGTCCTTCTGTTCGATGCCGGACTGGTCGTCATGTTCATGACAGGCAAGTGGCTTCTGGAGCCTGAAAATCCGGTCTTCGTCATGGTTCTTGCCGTTTTTCTGGTGGTCTGGCGTGAAATGGTCGTCGTGGGGTTGGCCTCCCTGCAGGGGCTCGTGGTTTCCTGGACCCCGTTTCCCTTCATGGCCCTGCAGTTTATCGCCTATGTCCTGACATGGGCGTTCATCTATCCTTTGTTTTCCAAGGTGGTGGTCCGTGCCCGGGATTGAAAGCGACAAGTTGCAGGGAATGCCGGGCAATGCCGGCCTCCTGTATTTTCTGGTCATCTTTCTCGTCTGCCTCTTTGGTTTGCGACTGTGGTATCTTCAGGTCTACAAAGGGGAGTATTTCGACACCAAGTCCCGTGACAACCGGATTCGCAGATACAGTCTCTACGCTCCCCGGGGGCTCGTGCGGGATACGAACGGGGTGCTGCTGGCAGAGAACCAGCCGTCCTATGCCCTGAGTCTGATCCGGGAGGATTGTCCGGACATCGACAAGACTCTGGCCCAGGTCGCCTTGTGGACCGACATTCCCCCGGATCAGTTGCGCAAGGAGTACGATCGGGGAAAAAAACGGGTCAAATCCTTCGATAATCAGATCCTTGTCCCCCATATCTCCTTCGATCAGGTGGCGATCATCGAATCCCACGTCCTTGACTGGCCGGGTTTGAGCATTCTGGTTCGCCCCAAGCGCTTTTATCCCCAGGGTTCAGAGATGACACACGTCCTGGGATACGTGGCCCAGGCCAACGAGGAAGAGCTCAACGCCGATTCCAGGCTGGCCCTTGGAGACAATATCGGCAAGCTGGGTCTGGAATACGTGCTCGAGGATGTTTTGCGTGGCCGCAAGGGCCTCAAGGAATGCGAGGTGGACGCTGCCGGCAGAACCATGACCGAAAACGAACTCACCGTCCCGGAGGCCGGTGAGAACGTTGTGCTGAGCATCGATCTGGAACTGCAGAAGGTCGCCACCGAGGCGCTCAAACCCCATGCCGGTGCGGTTGTCGTTCTCGAGCCCGATACCGGCAAGGTTCTGGCACTGGTCAGCGAGCCGTCCTATGACAACAATGCCTTTGTGGACGGTATCGGCATGGCCGCCTGGAAGTCCCTGCTCGCCAATCCCCGTCATCCTCTGCAGAATCGGTCCATCCAGAGTACCTACCCGCCGGGATCGGTGTTCAAGCTGCTCATGGGGGCATGCGGCCTCTATCACCATGCCGTGCGCCCCGGCGATTCGGTATTCTGCCCGGGCAGTTATCGTCTGGGGAATCGGGTTTTCAGATGCTGGAAGCGAAGCGGCCACGGCAAGGTGGATCTCAGGCGGGCCCTGGTCGAGTCCTGTGACGTGTATTTTTACAAGCTGGGCGAGGACCTGGGTATCGCCAAGATCAGCGAGTTCGCCAAGGCGTGCGGATTCGGCAAGGCTACGGGCATCGCCCTTCCCCACGAAAAGAACGGGCTCATTCCCGACAGTGCCTGGAAATGGAAGCGCTATGGTCGGCCCTGGCAGAAAGGGGAGACCCTCAACGTGGCCATCGGCCAGGGGTCCGTTCTGGTCACACCGTTGCAGGTTGCCGTGTATCTGAGTGCCCTGGTCAATGGCGGACGTCTGGTTCGACCAAGTCTGCTCAAGGATGGGCCTGTCCTGTCCAATGGACTGCTTCCGTTTGACGACAGGACCGGGACTCTGATCCGGGAGGCTATGATCGATACTGTGGAGGATCCCCATGGCACGGCCCGACGGCTGCGCATGAAGGGATGCCGCATAGGGGGCAAAACCGGTACGGCTCAGGTGGTCAATCTCCAGGAAAAGTACGAAAAAAAGGAGACCCATGAGATTCCCTACCGCATGAGGGATCATGCCTGGATGGCCAGTTTCGGGATACAGGGTGACAGGAAATATGTTGTCGTGGCCATGGTCGAGCACGGAGGTCATGGCGGCTCCGATGCCGGTCCCGTTGTCAGGGCTGTGTATGAATATCTCTTTGACGGGAAGAAACCATGTTCGACAGACGTCTGATTCTGCACATCAACTGGGTATTTTTGGGCACGACCCTGGTGCTTGTGGCCATGGGGGTTCTCAATCTGTACTCGGCCAGTGCCTTGCGGACGGAAGTCGGCATGGAGCTCGATCCGTACTACCGGAAGCAGTTGATATGGGGTGGGGTGGGAGCCTTGGTCATGCTGGCGACCATGCTTTTCGATTACCGGCATCTCCGGTCCCTGGCGTGGCCTCTGTTCGTCGTGGTCGTGCTCCTGCTTGTGGCCGTTCCGATCTGCGGCAAGACTATCTACGGCGCCAGACGTTGGATAAGTCTGGGGTTTTTCAATCTCCAGCCCAGCGAACTGGCCAAAATCTGTGTCCTTGTGCTCGGTGCCAAATGTTTGGCCAGGATTCCCGAAAAACTCGATTGGCTGTTGTTGCTTCGGGTCATGCTCATAGGCTTGGTGCCTGCGGCCCTGATTGCCAATCAGCCGGATCTGGGGTCGGGCCTGACCGTGCTGCTGCTTTTGGGCGGCATGATTCTGTATAAAGGGGTAGAGGCCAGGATACTCAAGGTATCGCTGATTCTCGGGCCCATGCTGCTCCCTTTCGGATGGTTTTTTCTCCACGATTACCAGAAACAGCGTATTCTGACCTTTCTCAATCCCGGAAGAGATCCCCTGGGAGCCGGCTATCATATCATCCAGTCGCAGATAGCCATCGGATCGGGACAATTCTGGGGCAAGGGATTTCTGGAAGGGACCCAGAGCCAGCTCAGCTTTCTCCCGGAAAAGCACACCGACTTCGCCTTTGCTGTTTTCGGCGAGGAGTGGGGGTTCGTGGGCGCGCTGGTTCTTTTGATTCTGTTTAGTGTTTTTTTGTATCAGATCGTGCTGACCTCCCAGGAAGCCAAGGATCATTTTGGTTCGCTTCTGTGCGCAGGAGTATTCTTTTATTTTTTTCTCCAGATTCTCATCAATATGGGCATGGTCTTGGGACTCATGCCTGTGGTGGGGATACCCCTGCCTTTCATCAGCTATGGGGGAAGCGCTTCCGTGGTCAATTTCTGCCTCATCGGCCTGGTGCTCAACGTTTCCATGCGCCGGTACGTGTTCAAGCAATGACGGCAGGCGACGGAAGCCTGGGATGGAGGGTGAAGGGCGTGTTGGTGGACAATGCTCGGACGGCTTGAAAGGTATTTTTGGAGCCGCCGACAAGAGATGAGCTTATCGAGGATGAAGGCATGGCACGTGATCAGATAAACGCCTTTTTGGGTGCGGGTACGGTGTACGAGGGGAAGCTTTCCTTTCAGGGGTCCGTGCGGATCGACGGCGAGTTCCATGGGGAGATCAAGTCCGAAGGGACTCTGGTGGTGGGTAAGGACGCCCGACTCGAAGGAGTCTTCAATGTGGGTGAATTGTTGCTCAGCGGAACCATCAGCGGGGAAGTGACCGCTACCAAAAAGGCTGTCTTGAACAAGGAGTCGCATTTTCTGGGAACCCTGCATGCGCCGTGTTTCGTGGTCGAGGAAGGAGCGGACATGCAAGGCAATGTGAACATGGACAGGAAGCAGGACCTTCATGAATCGGACTCGGGAAACGATAGAGAAAAGGGGGACGCGTACGGGGAAATACCAGACACAACGGATACGTGAAAATGAGAACTTGCAGGAATGGCAAGGGCTGAAAGCCAATCTTCGGCTCGATTAATCCGAAAAAGGCTTTGACAGAAAAAACTAAATTGGCTAGTAGGCGCGCTGACATTGAACAAAAATTCACATAGTCAGAGGGGGCTACATGATTGAACTCAATGTAACGTTTTTTATCCAGTTCGTGAACTTCTTGATCACGCTGATGGTGTTGAACCTGATTCTCTACCGGCCCATTCGGGGGATCCTGAAGCGGAGGGCGGAGCATCTGGCCAACAGGCTGGCCGAGGTTGAAGGATTCAACGCCGACGCCGAGCAGAAGCTCAAGAGCTACGAAGAGGCATTGTCTGCTGCACGCGGTGAGGCTCAGTCCGTCCGCTCGAGCAGGCAGGAAGAGGGGTATGGGGAAGAAAAAACCATTGTCGATGGCGCATCCAAGGAAGCTGCTTCCTTTATCGGTGCCGCACGGCAAGAGATCGCTTCCGAGACCGAGGCGGCCCTGACCACCCTCAAAGGTAAAGTCGACGAGTACGCCAAGGCGGCTACCGGCAAAATTCTAAGTAAAGCCTAAACCAAGAAAAGGAGGGCGGAGCATTGAGAACTCTGAAGATGGTGGGGATGGCTTTCCTTCTGGTGCTCGTCTCTGCGGGGGCAGTTGTGGCAGCGGAGCACGGTGGGGGAGACTCTTCTAAATGGCTCAACTTGCTATACAGGTTCATAAATTTCGTGATCCTGGCCTGGATCCTGTACAAGATCGCAGGCAAGCGGGTGGCTGAATTCTTTGGCGGGCGGAAGTATCAGATCGAGACCGATCTGAAGGATATGGACGCTCGCAAGGATGATGCCGCCAAAAAGTTGAGCGATGTGGAAGCGAGCATTGCCAACCTCGAGGCTGAAAAGGCTCAGATCCTCGCAGATGCCGAAGCGCAGGGGAACGCGCTCAAAAAGGCCATTATCGACCAGGCCCATGCATCCGCGGAACAGATCAAGGCCCAGGCAAAGGTCGCTGCTGAACAGGAAGCCAAGCTGGCTGTCGAGTCCATCAAGGCCGACATGGCGGAAAAAATCGCTGAAGCCGCTGAACTCATGGTGCAGAAGCAGCTCAAGAAGAAGGACCATGAAGGTCTGATCAATGAGTATCTAACCAAGGTGGTGCTAAATTGACAGGGAATATAGTTGCACGCAGATACGCCCGAGCACTCTTTGCCATTGGTCAGGAAAGCGGTGAGGCCGAGCTGAAGAAGTATGGTGACGATCTTCTGCAGCTTGCCGAGGTGCTGGAAAGCGCTCCGGAACTCATGAAGTTTTTTCGTAATCCTGTCTTTACGGTTGCAGAGAAAAAAGGCGTCGTGACAAAGGTGGTGGCCAAGACAAAGCCCTGCAAGGTCGTCAAAAATTTTTGCTTGTTGCTGGCCGACAAGAACCGGTTGGATTGTCTGCCCGAAATACAGGCCTACTTCAGTGTCATTCTGGACGAAGTGCAGGGCATTGTTCGGGGCGATCTGATCACAGCCATCGAGCTGACCGAACCCTTGAAGAAAAAGATCAAGGATCAGCTCGAAAAGCAGTCTGGTCAGAAGATTGTCTTGGAATACGGGGTCGATCCCGACATTTTGGGAGGCCTGAAGCTCAAGGTCGGAGACAAAGTCCTGGATGCCAGCATAAGGGCCCAGCTCGACATTTTGAAAGAAAATATAAAGAGGGGTAAGTAGAGGCTATGCAAATCAGAGCAGAAGAAATCAGCCAAATCATCGAAGGCCAGATCAAGGATTACGATAAAAAGGTTGAGATGAGCGAGACGGGCGTGGTCCTGTCCGTAGGTGATGGAATCGCCCGCGTCTATGGTGTGGGAAACGCCATGTCCATGGAGCTTTTGGAATTCCCCGGCGGTGTCATGGGGATGGTTCTGAACCTTGAAGAAGACAGTGTCGGTGTCGCTCTTCTCGGCGAGGACACCGGGATCAAGGAAGGCGATTCGGTCAAGCGGACCGGTCGTATCGTCCAGGTGCCCGTCGGCGAAGCCGTTCAGGGCCGTGTTGTGGACGCCCTCGGTCAGCCCATCGACGGCAAGGGCCCCATCGAGGCCAAGGAAACCCGTCTCATCGAGATCAAGGCTCCCGGTATCATCGCTCGTAAGTCGGTTCACGAGCCCATGTACACCGGCCTCAAGGCCATCGACGCCATGACCCCCATCGGTCGCGGACAGCGTGAACTCATCATCGGCGACCGTCAGGTCGGCAAGACCGCAGTCGGTATCGATGCCATCATCGCCCAGAAGAATACTGACGTTCATTGCTTCTACGTTGCCGTCGGCCAGAAGAAGTCCACGGTCGCCCAGGTTGTGGATACCCTGGAAAAGCACGGTGCCATGGAGTATACCACGGTCATCTCCTCCACCGCTGCCGAGCCTGCTTCCCTGCAGTACATCGCTTCCTACGCCGGCTGCACCATGGCCGAGTTCTACCGCGACAACGGCAAGCACGCCCTGATCATTTATGATGATCTGTCCAAGCAGGCTGTTGCCTATCGCCAGATGTCCCTGCTGCTTCGCCGTCCTCCGGGACGTGAGGCTTTCCCCGGTGATGTCTTCTATCTCCATTCCCGCCTGCTGGAACGTGCCTCCAAGGTCAACGATTCCCTGGGTGCCGGTTCCATGACCGCTCTGCCCATCATCGAAACCCAGGCCGGTGACGTTTCCGCCTACATTCCCACCAACGTCATCTCCATCACTGACGGTCAGGTCTACCTGGAGCCCAACCTGTTCAACGCCGGTGTCCGCCCCGCCATCAACGTCGGTCTGTCCGTCTCCCGAGTTGGTGGTGCCGCTCAGATCAAGGCCATGAAAAAGGTTGCCGGAACCCTGCGTCTCGACCTCGCCCAGTATCGTGAGCTGGCAGCCTTTGCCCAGTTCGGTTCCGATCTCGACAAATCCACCCAGCTCAAGCTGACCCGTGGTGAACGTCTGGTCGAACTGCTCAAGCAGCCTCAGTACCAGCCCATGCCGGTTGAAAACCAGGTCGTCACTCTGTACGCCGGCACCAAGGGCTTCCTGGATGAGATTCCCGTTGAAGACGTCCAGAAGTGCGAGGCCGCCATGCAGGAATTCATGAACACTCAGAAGGCCGACGTTCTCAAGGAAATCAAGGACACCCAGACTCTGGGCAAGGAAACCGAAGAAAAGCTCATTGCCGCCATCGAAGAGTTCAAGAAGACCTTTAAAGCCTAGAGAGACAAGGAGAAGTAAATGGCATCACTCAGGGACATTCAGACACAGATCGGCGGGGTCAAGAAGACCAAGCAGATCACCAAGGCCATGAATATGGTTTCGTCTGCCAAATTGCGTGGTGCGCAGCAGCGCATCGAACGCTTTCGTCCCTATGCCGATAAATATCAGGAGATTCTCACCGATCTTGCCTCCCGGGCTGACGAGAGCGTTCATCCTCTTTTGGAGCAGCGCGAAGAGAGGACAACGGTCGGCATCATTCTTGTCACCTCGGAAAAAGGGTTGTGCGGAAGTTTCAACGCCAACCTGTGCAATGCGGCCCATAGACTGGCCAAAGCTAAATCCGAGGAAGGCAAGACGGTCCAATTTATCTGCGTAGGTAAAAAAGGCAGAGACTTTATCAAGAAGACATCCTTTGAAATTGTCGAGGCCCATGCCGAAGTCATGAACAGCTTCGATTTTCAGCTGGCCAATTCCATCGGAATCCAGGCCATCGACAAGTACGTTTCCGGAGCGTTCGACGAAGTGCACGTGGTCTACGGCAAGTTCGTCAGTATCATCAGGCAGGAAAGCGTCGCCGATCAGATTCTGCCGGTTGAGCAGAACGAGGTCGAGGAAGTGACAGGTGCTTCGAGCGAGTACATCTTCGAGCCATCTGTGGAAGGCCTTCTGGCCGAACTGCTGCCGCGTTACGTCAAGGTCCAGATTTATCGCGGGCTCCTTGATACGTCAGCCAGTGAGCATGCAGCCCGCATGACGGCAATGGATAACGCCACCAAGAACTGTGATGAGCTGGCAGACAGTCTTACGTTGGCATACAATAAGGCCCGCCAGGCCGGTATCACCACGGAATTGATGGATATCGTCAGCGGTTCTGAAGCGCTGAAAAATGCATAGGGGGACATAAAGGCATGAGTGCAGAAAATGTCGGAAAAATAGTACAGGTAATCGGAGCTGTCGTCGACCTGGAGTTTCCAGAAGGCCAGCTTCCCAATATAATGAACGCTGTCACCATCACCAGCCCGACTCTGAGCGACGAGCCGGACAATCTGGTGGTCGAGGTGGCACAGCATCTCGGTAACAATGTCGTCCGTTGTATCGCCATGGACGGGACCGACGGTCTGGTACGCGGGATGGACGCCAGGGATACGGGTGCTCCCATTTCCGTACCTGTCGGCCACGCATCTCTCGGTCGTATTCTGAACGTCGTTGGTAAGCCCGTTGACGAAATGGGCCCCATCAACGCGGAAAAAACCTATCCCATCCATCGGCCCACTCCGGCCTTTGTGGACCAGTCCACCAAGATCGAAGTCCTGGAAACGGGCGTCAAGGTCATCGACCTTCTCGTCCCCTTCCCGAAGGGCGGCAAGATGGGCATGTTCGGTGGTGCCGGTGTC
>CAYWJL010000018.1:0-6401 GCA_964458145.1 uncultured Desulfovibrionales bacterium
ATGCCAAAGATTGTTTTTGCAGCCCCTCCCGGGGGGCTGCAAAAACGGGCGATTCGTGAATCGCCCCTACGAGATTTGGGTCAGGGTAACTGGGATATTTTTTGCGGGAAGTGATCAAGATCAAGCCGCCTCCTGCGCACTGCCTCCTGCGCACTGCGCACTTCCTTCTATTTCTTTTTCTCCCAATCCGCCAGAAACGCCTTGAGGCCCTTGTCCGTCAAGGGATGGGTCGCCAGCTGATTGATGACCTTGAACGGGATGGTCGCGATATGTGCCCCGAGCATGGATGATTCCAGCACGTGGGTCGCGCTGCGCACGCTGGCAACGATCACTTCGGTGTCGAACATATAATTGTCATAGATGGTCAGGATCTGGGAAACCAGTTCCATGCCCTCGTGGCCGATGTCGTCCAGCCTGCCCACAAAGGGACTCACGTAATTGGCACCGGCCTTGGCCGCGATAAGGGCCTGCAGAGGTGAAAAAATCAGGGTAACATTGGTGGGAATGTCCATGGCGCTCAGTTCATGCACCGCCTTGATGCCTTCCATGGTCATGGGGATCTTGACCACCACGTTGGGGCCGAAGCCCACCAGGTCCTTGGCTTCGGTGATCATGCCTTCGGCGTCCTGGGCGATGACCTCGAGGCTGACCGGTCCCTCCACCTCCTTGCAGATGGCCGCTGCCACCTCGCGCCAGTCATTCGCCTCTTTGGCCATGAGACTCGGGTTGGTGGTCACTCCGTCCACCATTCCCAGTGCCTTGGCGTTGCGTATTTCTTCCAGATTTGCCGTATCGATGAAGAATTTCATGGGCTCTCCCCTGTGTGATGCGTTTACTTGACGGATTTGCGCTCGTCGGCAGCCTCGAGTTGCTCGACGTATTTGTCCCGGCATTCATAACTGCAAAAGCAATGAACCTCGTTGCCGTTCTTGACCCTGATATCCGTGTCTTTGGGTACGAAGGTCCCGCAGATGGGGTCCTTGACCATGACGCCGTCAGCAGCGAGATCCTTTTTTTTCTTGGAGATGGTTTGAGTTTTTTTCTTTTTGTCGCCGGTCACCAGCTTGAAGAGGATGTAGCCGGCAATGGCTATGATAAAAAATTTCAACATGTTGCGATTCCTTGTTATGTCGTTTTCCGTCCCCAAACGCATGGAGATCCCGGATCAAGTCCGGGATGACGTTTTTGTGTCTGGCATCCGCCGAATGAGCTCTTTCAGGCTTGCCGGATGATGGCGTCTTCGACGGTATGCGGGATGGCATCCACTAGCCTTGCGGCCTTTATTCCATCGGGCATATGCAAATCGGGTTCGATCTCGAGCAGGGGGATGAGGACGAACGCCCTCTCCTGCATCCTTGGATGGGGAAGCGTCACCCTGGGATCATCGGATATTTCGCTGCCGAACAGGAGCAGGTCCAGATCGATGCTGCGGGGGCCCCACCGTTCAGTCCGCACCCTGCCCAGATCGCTTTCTATCGTAAGCAGGGTTTCAAGTAAATTCCGGGATGTCCATTGGTTGCCGCATGAAAGCTTGACAACCTGATTGGCGAACCAGGGCTGATCCTTCATCCCCTGGGGTTCAGTCATATATAGTGTTGATGCCCGGACCAGGGAGATGCCGTCGAGGTCGCTGATGATGTTCAGGGCCTTGCGGAGGTTGTCCCGGGTGTCACCCAAGTTCGAACCCAGGGAAATGTAGGCTGGGGTTGGTTGGTATTTCATGTTACGTTGTTCACGGCCAACATCCTGAAACCCTCCCCCTGCCCCTCCCTGAACTACGGGAGGGGGGCTCATGCGTCGATGAATTCAGGAGAATGAGCTGGTCACGAGGTCTTGTTGACCCCCCTCTTGCGCCGGTCCATGTGGATGGCCAGGATTTTGTTCTTCAAAGTGTTCAAATCATCACCGCCATCGATGATGATGTTGAGCAGGTTCTGCATTCTATGGGGCTCATTCTGCGCAAAGGCGGACAGAACATCGATCTGTTCGGGTGTCAATCCATTTGCCATGGCCTTGTCTCCTTATCTTGTAGGGTATTGGATATCTGACAGATGATACTCATGACATTCAGTTACCCTTTTCCCCTTGTGTGTGCAAGCATGGAAGTGTATGTGGGCATGATCATTGTCGAAGTCGAACCCCTGTTGTGTCGGAGTGCCCATCGTGCCCCTTTCCCTTTCCGATCAGGAGGATCTGGATCGGTTTCTTGAACATCTCATCGTGGTCAAGGGGCTGGCCGAACAAACCATTTCCGCCTATCAGACCGATCTGCATGCCCTGCTCAGCTTTCTCCACGCGCATAAAATGACCACGCGGGAAATCGCTGAAGACACCCTTCTGGTCTATCTGCGTCACCTGTCCCATCGGATCGGGTCTTCCAGGACGCTTGCTCGTCACCTTGCTTCTCTGCGCGGGTTCTTTGCGTATCTCCACGACCGGGAGAGAATTGCTGAAAACCCGGCCCTGATCCTGGCCAATCCCAAGATCGCCCGGACCATTCCGGATGTCCTGACCCAGGAAGAAACCGTCCGGCTTCTGGAAGCGCCGGATCGCATGACCAAACTGGGACTCAGAGACCGGGCCATTCTCGAAGTGCTCTACGGGGCCGGACTCAGGGTTTCCGAACTGACCGGCCTGCGTCCCCTGGACTATGATCCTCAGACGGATATCCTGCGCATCTGGGGCAAGGGGGGCAAGGAACGGATCGTCCCCCTGAACGAAACCGCGGCCCGTATCCTGACCAGCTATCTCCAGACACGAACCGCGCTTTTCAAACCAAAGCAGGACGGTGTATTCCTGAACCGTTCCGGCAATCGTCTCACCCGACAGGGCGTGTGGAAACTCATCAAACGCTATGGGGTGAAGGCCGGGATCACCAAGACCATTTCACCCCATACCCTGCGCCATTGCTTTGCCACGCATCTTCTGGAAGGAGGGGCTGATCTGCGTACCGTCCAGATCCTCCTCGGCCACGCGGACATCAGCGCCACGGAAATCTATACTCACGTCCAGACCAGGCGCATCCTGGACATTCATACAAAGCACCATCCCCGATCATCCTCATCATGACCAAACAAACAGCCCATACCATCATCACAGCCCATGCCAACGCGGATTTCGACGCGCTGAGCGCCATAGTTGCGGCCGGCAAACTCTATGAAGACGCGGTTCTCATCTTTCCGGGATCCCAGGAACGCAACCTCAAGAATTTTTTCATCCAGAGCGCCACCTATCTGTTCAATTTCAAGTCGGCCAAGGAGATCGATCTCGCTTCGGTCAAACGTCTGGTCCTGGTGGACACCCGCCAGAAGGATCGCATCTCCCATGTGGCCGCCGTATTGGACAATCCCGGTCTGGAAATTCACATCTACGATCATCATCCGGATTCCCCGGAAGACGTGCATGGAGATATCAACGATATCAGGCCCTGGGGCTCGGCCACGGCCATCCTTGCGCTGATTCTCAAGGAAAAGGGCGTGACCCTCTCGCCGGACGAAGCCACCATTCTGGGCCTCGGCATCTACGAGGATACGGGCAATTTCACCTTTGCCTCCACCACGTCGCACGATCTCGAAGCCGCTGCCTGGCTCGCCGAACAGGGCATGGATTTCAACATGGTCGCGGACATGGTCAATCGGGAACTCAGCGCCGACCAGATCTTCATCCTGAACAGTCTGCTCGAGTCGGCCAATACACACACCATCCACGGGATCGACGTGGTGGTGGCCGATGTCTCCCTGGACCATTATGTGGGCGACTTCGCCCTGCTGGCCCACAAGCTTCTGGAGATGGAAAACATCCGGGTTCTCTTTGCCCTGGGCAGGATGCAGGACCGGGTTCAGGTGGTTGCCAGAAGTCGCACCGCGGATGTGGATGTGGGCACCATCTGCACCTCCCTGGGCGGTGGCGGGCATCCCTATGCGGCTTCGGCCTCGGTGAAGGACAGGACCCTCGAACAGGTCAAGGACGAACTCTTTGCCCTGCTCTATTCCCAGATCACGCCGGATATCGATGTCCGCGCTCTCTGCTCCACCCCGGCCGTTGTCATCGAGAAGAACAAGACCCTGCATCAGGCCGCCGAGCTCATGACCCGGTACGGGCTCAAGGCCATTCCGGTCATCGAACCCGGAACCTTCACCTGCGTGGGTATTCTGGACCATCAGCTCGCTGAAAAGGCGATCATCCACCAGCTGGGCGATGTCCTCGTCAAGGAGTACATGCTCAGGGATTTTTCCACCGTGACCCTGGACATGGATCTCTATCCGGTCATGGAAATCGTTTTGGGACAGGGGCAGCGGCTGGTCCCGGTCCTCGATGACCAGAACAATTGTTTCGGGGTGATAACCCGTACGGACCTCATCCACACCCTGGTCAGCGAACCGGCCCGCATTCCCGAAACCCTGATTCCCGAGCGGCATCGGGAGCGGCAGATCAACCACCTGCTTCGGGAACGACTGCCCCGAAACCTGTACGATTTATTGACCCAGGTAGGCGAACTGGCCCGGGACAAGGGGGTCAATGTCTATTGCGTGGGAGGATTCGTTCGGGACATTCTGCTCCATCTGCCCAACTTCGATGTGGATTTCGTGGTCGAAGGCGACGGGATCGCGTTCGCCCGGGCCATGGCCCGAAAATTCGGGGGCCGGGTCAGGGAACACCGCAAGTTCAAGACCGCCGTGGTGGTTCTGGAATCAGGCGACAAGATCGACGTGGCCACGGCCCGGCTGGAGTACTACGAGTACCCCGCTGCCCTGCCCACTGTTGAACTTTCGTCCATCAAGATGGACCTCTTCCGCCGGGATTTCACCATCAACGCCCTGGCCGTGCAACTCAATCCGGAACAGTTCGGGCGGCTGGTGGATTTTTTCGGGGGCCAGAAGGACATCAAGAACAAAACCATCAGGGTGCTCCATTCCCTGAGTTTCGTGGAAGACCCCACCCGGATCATCCGTGCCATCCGGTTCGCCCAGCGATTCGGATTTTCCATCGGCGGTCAGACCGAACGGTTGATCAAGAACGCCGTGGAATTGAACATTTTTCACAAACTGTCCGGAAGCAGGATTTTTCACGAGATCAGACTCATGCTTGCGGAGAACAAGCCCGTAGCCTGTCTGAAGGAGATGGGCCGGTTCAAGCTCCTCAAGGCCATCCACCCCCTGTTGACCCTGAACCCGGCCAAGCAGCAGATCCTCGAGGAAATCGAAAAGGTGGTTGCCTGGTACAAACTCCTCTATCTCGAACCCTCACCCAGCCCCTGGGTTGTGTACATGCTCGGGCTGTGTGCAGGGTTCAACGACGCCCAGGTTCAGGTGCTCGTGCGCAGGCTCAATCTGACCAACAAGCAGGGGACTCTGCTCACGGGACTCAGACATGCGGTCAGGGAAACCATCGAGGCGCTGTTCCGCTGGGAACAGGGAAAGCAGGCCTCGAGTGATCTCTACTTCATCCTCGAACCCCTGGCCCTGGAGGGCATCCTCTATCTCATGGCCAGAAGTCGCAAGGAGAACATGCGCAGGAGCATCTCCCTCTTCCTGACGCAACTGCGGACCCAGACTATCGATATCACGGGCAAGGATCTCCAGCGTCTGGGCATCCCTCCAGGCCCTGTTTACGGTCGCATTTTGAAGCGGGTCACTGCTGCCAGGCTGGATAACGGTTCCTTGAGCCGGGAGGAACAGCTTGGGATGGCCGGGAAGATAGCTGCCCATAAAGGAAGGGACCGGTGATACGACCCGCCCCTAACCCCGCCCTGGCCAGGGTGGGGGACCCATTTGGTGCCATTGACGAGACTGATGAGTTGTTCCGGAA
Organism: uncultured Desulfovibrionales bacterium; assembly: GCA_964458145.1. Classification (GTDB taxonomy): domain Bacteria; phylum Desulfobacterota; class Desulfovibrionia; order Desulfovibrionales; family Desulfomicrobiaceae; genus Desulfoplanes. The sequence continues at coordinate 5,809 of CAYWJL010000018.1, forward strand.
GGATGTGCTGACAATCGTGCAACAGCCTTAAGTAAACCAATAACATCCCGACTTCATTAGCGAATAAGCCCCCCTCCCTAGTTCAGGGAGGGGTTGGGGGAGGGTTTCAGTCATGGACCGAAAAATAGCTGCCCGGAAGGCATGAGGGAGTGTTCGCTTTTCTTGACCTACCCCCCGGAATGACCTAGAAAGCCAGATTTTATGCTACCACCACTATGTGAGGAGGATCACACCATGTTGAAAAAAGCGTTGCTCACCCTGGCAGTCGTTCTGTTTCTCTCCAACGTCGCCGCGGCCAAGACCATTGTCTTTGCTTCGGATGCCACCTGGCCGCCCATGGAGATGGTCGATGCCAACAAGGACATCGTCGGTTTCTGCCCCGATCTGGTCAAGGCCATTGCCAAGGCCGCAGGTTTTACCGCAGTGATCAAGAATACGGCGTGGGACGGCATCTTTGCAGGTCTGTCCGCAGGCAAGTACGACGCCATTGCCTCCTCGGTATCAATCACCGACAAGCGCAAGAAGGCCATGGATTTCAGTAATCCGTATTTCGAGGTCAAGCAGGGGGGTGTCACCAGAAAAGGGGCCGGGAT
>CAYWJL010000018.1:6411-9741 GCA_964458145.1 uncultured Desulfovibrionales bacterium
CGGCGCCCAGATCGGAACCACCGGGTATTTCGCTTCCAAGAAGATCAAGGGAGCCAAGGCCGAATCGTATGACGAAGTCGGTCTGGCCATCGAAAACCTGAACAATGGTCGTATCGACGCGGTCATCTGCGACGATGCCGTTGCTGCCGGGTATGCCCTGCAGAACAAGAACTATATCGACACCCTGACTCTGGCCTTCATGATCGTTCCCGATGAACCTGAATATCTGGGTATTGCCGTACAAAAAGGCAATAAGGACGATCTTGCCCTGATCAACAAGGGTCTCGAGAAGGTCAAGGCCACCGGAGAATACGACGCCATCTTCAAAAAATGGTTCCCCACCGACTAATCGAATCCTTCCGCAGATCAGGGACAGGAAGTCGCAAACGCGGCTTCCTGTCCTTTTTGGCAGAGTTCAACACCTTCTCGTTTCACGGTCGACAGAATTTCACTAAGGCAGTCTCATGACCAAAAAAGAAGTCAGCATCAATGTTGGTGACGGTGCCGCCATCCCCTCGAAAAAGGATAGGGGATTGTTCAGCGCCTGGTGGATCTCCTTTATCGGGGCCCTGACGATCATCACCTATCTGTGCATGACCGAGCCCGACCCCTACCTCGATATCCTCAAATTTCTCCCCGACGGCATCCTGGTCACCTTTCAGGTAACCGTCTATTCGATCCTTCTCTCCCTCATCATAGGCTTGGTGACAGGTCTCGGTCGTCTCTCCAGGAACAGGTTCCTCAACCTGATCGCCTCCACGTATGTGGAAATCATCCGGGGTATCCCGCTGCTGGTCCAGCTTTTCTACATCTACTACGCCCTCGGAAAGTTCGAACTTTTCAGCAATCTGCCTCCCCTGGCAGCTGCGGTCATCGCCATGGCCATCTGCTACGGAGCCTATATGGGCGAGGTTTTCAGGGCCGGTATCGATTCCATCGATCACGGTCAGACGGAAGCGGCCCGGACCCTCGGATTCAATCGGACCCAGACCATGTTTCTGGTCATCCTGCCCCAGGCCTGGAGGACCATTCTTCCGCCCGTGGGCAACGAATTCATCGCCCTGCTCAAGGACAGCTCCCTGGTCTCCATTCTGGCCGTTGCCGACATTCTGCGCCGAGGTCGGGAGTTTGCCAGCGAATCCTTTTATTATTTCGAAGCCTTCACCATGGTGGCCCTGGTCTATCTGGTCATCACCCTGATTCTTTCAAAGGGCGTAAGCCACATGGAGCATAAGCTGAACTATTATGAACGACACTGATCCCATCATACGCATAGAAAACGTCTTCAAATTCTTTGGGACGCTCAAGGCCCTGAACAACGTTTCCCTGTCCATCAACGCCGGGGAAAAAGTGGTCATCATCGGCCCCAGCGGTTCGGGAAAATCCACGCTGCTGCGCTCCATCAACCGTCTCGAAACCATTGATCAGGGTACGATCATTGTCGACGGCCAGGACGTCAATTCCCGAGAGAACGATATCAATGCCATCCGGCAGGAACTGGGCATGGTCTTCCAGAGCTTCAACCTCTTTCCCCACAAGACCGTGCTTCAGAATCTGACCATGGCTCCGATCCGTCTCAAGAAGATCCCTCCGGCCACGGCGCAGAAGACCGGCATGTCCCTGCTTGACAAAGTCGGCATTCCGGACAAGGCGGATGCCTACCCGGCCATGCTTTCCGGCGGTCAGCAGCAGCGCGTGGCCATTGCCCGTGCCCTGGCCATGAATCCGAAGATCATGCTCTTTGACGAACCCACCTCCGCCCTGGACCCTGAAATGATCGGCGAGGTTCTGGACGTCATGGTCAAGCTCGCCCGCGAAGGCATGACCATGGTGGTGGTCACCCATGAGATGGGGTTTGCCAAGGAAGTGGCCGACCGGGTCATCTTCATGGACGGGGGCATGATCGTGGAGGAAGGAACGCCCGAGCACTTCTTCGAGAATCCCGAGCATCCGCGTACCCAGAAATTCCTGAGTCAGATTCTGTAGGAGAACGGCCATGAAAACCCTGTGGGCCCCCTGGCGCATCGACTACATCCTTGGTCCCAAACCCGATGCCTGTGTCTTCTGCATTCCCGAGCATACCCGGGAGGACCGGGAACGGTTCATTCTTCACCGGGCAGAACATTGCTTCGTGATCATGAACAAATTCCCTTATTCCAGTGGACATCTCATGGTCACTCCGTATAGACACGTGGATACGCTCACTGACCTCAGCGTGGAAGAAAGCCACGAGGTCATGGATTACCTGCGAATCACCAGCGATATCCTGACCCGGGTCTTCCATCCCCAGGGGATCAACATCGGCCTGAACCAGGGAGAAGCCGCCGGAGCCGGCATCGAGGAGCATCTGCATTTCCACCTCGTGCCCAGATGGGTGGGCGACCACTCCTTCATGGCGGTCAGCGCCTCGACCATGGTGGTTCCGGAGCATCTCGACGACACGTACGCCAAGCTGCTGCCCCATTTCGAAGCCATCGAGGATAATACGAAGGGGGATTGAAAATTTCTACCCTGTATATACGCTTTTCGATAGCAGAATTTTTTTCAACCCAAAAATACTCTCATCATGTTTCACGATCGATTTCAATTACTTATCGTCATCCCGGCGCAGGCCGGGATCTTGAGGTTCATGCAACGATGCAAAACGCCAAAGAGAGTTCAAGCGCTGGGAGATCCCGGATCAAGTCCGGGATGACGACCTTGGGAAGCCTCGCCCCTAACTCCTCAACCTTAAACCTCAAATCCTAAATCTTATATCCTATATCCTTTTTTTACCCAAACCCCCGGGTTTGAAAATATCAACCGTTTTCAGCAAGGAGTACTAGCATGCGTTATTTGAAGGTTCTGTGTCTGGTTGCCCTGTTTTTCGTGTCCATGCTCTTTTTTGTGCAGAATACGGACGTTCTGGTCCAGACCCTCACTCTTCAGCTCGGACTTTTTTCCTGGCATGTCACCACCGCACCTGTTCCCCACTATCTGCTCATCCTGCTCGCATTCGTGGCCGGTGCCATCCTTCCCATGATCTATTTTCTGTGTGAAAAGATCCGCTTGTCCAAGGAGCTGCGTACGGCCCGCAAGACCATCAAGCAGCAGGAAGAAGAGCTCAATTCGCTGAGGAACATGCCCATCGAGGAAAGCGAGTACCAGACCGAAGCTGTTACCGCCGAAGCCGAACAGGAATAGCTCTGTTTCCCCCCAGAATCGCTCCTTGCTGTCCCTTCGGGGATATATCTGCGGAAGCATTCCGTCACCTGCCCTGATTTTTTCGGGGCAGGTGCCCTTTTTTTGCCGAGGCAACCCCCCCTTTCCGGTTTTGATGGATGCATAACC
>CAYWJL010000018.1:9777-13304 GCA_964458145.1 uncultured Desulfovibrionales bacterium
ATTCACTCCATGTTCTCCGGGAAATCATCACAGTCCGATGGTTCCCTCTTTCCCCTCGAGTTGGGCGATGGACTGTCGGACAGAGACACCCTGGCCGCCATCGGCGAGCTCAGTCGGGTGGTCAAGAATAATTCCGACAGCGTGGAAACCTATCTGGCCCTGGGAAACCTGTACAGGTCCCAGGGAGACCTCGAACGGGCCATCCAGATACGTCAGAACCTGATCATCCGTCCGGGGCTGAACAATGATTTCAAGGGGCGGGCCTATTTCGAACTGGGCAAGGATTACAAACGGGCCGGGTTCATGGACCGTTCCCTGCAGGCGCTGGAAGAGGCTCGGAAACTCAACGGCAAGGACCCTCGCATTGTTCTGGAACTGGTCGACCTGGCCGCCAAAACCAATGAATTCCTGACCGCTGCCAAGTATTGCGCCGCTCTCAAGTTTCCTCTGGGCCAGGCTCATTATGTGGTCCTGCATGCCAGATCCCTGATGCTGCCGGGGACGAAACAGGGACGCGACGACGCGCAGAAGTGGCTTGCCAGGGCGGTCAAGATCCATCCCCAATCATTGGAAGGATGGCTGGAATACCTGCTTCTCGAGTATGACCGGGCCGACTGGAAACAATTTTCCAAACGTCTCGAATCCGGGCTGACCCATATTTCCCGTGAACTCCGTTTCGTGCTTCTGGAAGGATTGATCCAGCACGGCCTCGAACATGCCGGGCAGGATCAGGAACCCCATGTCCATCCCGAGGCATGTGCCCGTGCCCTTGCGTGTATCGAGCCCTATACGGACGATCTCCTGCTCTATTATTACGGGGCCCTGTTGCACACCCAGGCCGGGGACACCGAACAGGCACAGACCTGGCTGGAAAAATCCCTGCTCCTCGACCCCGACTTCTGGCCCACTCGGTTGGAAGTTCTGCTCCTTTCCCTGCCCGAGCAATCCCTGAACCCGGTCTTCAGCATCCAGCTGGAATTTTTTCTCAAGCGGGCTCAGCGGGTCAAACGGTTCGTGTGTTCCAAATGCGGGCTCAAGCGCGAACAGCTTTTCTATGTGTGCCCCAGGTGTCAGGCCTGGCATTCCATCCGATTCAGAAAATCCCTCAACGACTGATTCCTGCCGCATGAGCACACCCAAACTCACCCCCATGCTCGAGCAGTATTTGCGCATCAAGGAGGAGTATCCCGACGCCCTGCTCTTCTACCGCATGGGCGATTTCTACGAGCTCTTTTTCGAGGACGCGGAAAAGGCGGCCCGGGAGCTGCAGATCGCGCTGACCTCCCGCAATCCCAATGCCGAACATCCGGTTCCCATGTGCGGCGTGCCCCATCATGCCAAGAACGAATATCTCAAGCAGCTCATCGAAAAAGGCTTCAAGATTGCCATCTGCGATCAGGTGGAAGATCCCAAGGAAGCCAAGGGGCTGGTCAAGCGGGAAGTGACCCGGGTTCTCACCCCGGGAACCATTGTCGAGGATCTGGTCCAGGAACAGGGTGACAGCCAGTATCTCGCGGCCATGATCCTGGATGACAAACTCGGTGGCGGGCTTGCCTGGGCCGACTGCACCACGGGCGAATGGACCGGCATCGTCTCCAAAGACCCTGAATTTTTGTGGCAATGGGTGGCCAAGGTGGCTCCCCGGGAATTGCTGCTGCCCCGGGAAATCCGGATTCCTGCCCATTACGGCCAGATCACCGCCAATGTGACCCATGTCCCCTCAGCGGGCTATTTCGACCCGAACAGTTCCAAAGAACGCGTGCTGCGGGCCCAGCAGATCACCAGCCTGGATCCTCTGGATCTTGGGGACAAACCCATGCTGGTTCGGGCCTGCGGGGCCATTGTCGCCTATCTGACCCGAACCCAGAAACAGGATCTTACCTGCCTGGCACCGTTTTCTCCCTTGAATCTGTCCGGTCAGGTGATGCTCGACGATGTCACCGAGCGGAATCTCGAGCTCTTCACCCGCATGGACGGCCGCAAGGGCAAGGGCACCCTTTTTCATGTCATGGATCAGACCATGACCCCCATGGGCAAGCGGCTCCTGGAAAAACGCCTTCACCAGCCTTTCAAGGATCTGCCGCCCATCCAGGCCGACCAGGAAGTCGTCCGCCTGTTTTTCGAAGATCCCGGTCTCACCGGCACGGTGCGCGAGGCCCTGGACGCGGTCTACGATGTAGAACGGTTGTGCACCCGGATCTACCTCAACCGGTGTTCTCCCAAGGATTTTATCGGACTGCGTCAAAGCCTGGCCCGTTTTCCCAGGCTGCAGGCATTGCTCGAAGCGGTCCCTGCCCCCCCCCGGCTGCTGAAAAAATTCCTTGGCGGATGGGACAATCTGGAATCCCTGCATGATCTCCTGCAGCGCTCCCTGCTGGACAATCCCAACCATCTCATCACCGAAGGCGGGCTCTTCAAGCAGGGGTATGACGCCGAACTCGACGAGCTCATCGAACTCACCGAACACGGGGAATCCACCCTGGCCGGGCTCAGGGCCAGGGAGCAGCAGGACAGCAATCTTGCCAAGCTGAAACTGGGGTACAACCGTGTCTTCGGCTACTATTTCGAGCTGAGCAAGGCCAACCGGGAGCCTGTACCCGATCACTTCATCCGTCGCCAGACCCTGGTCAACAGCGAACGGTACATCACCGAAGAGCTCAAGGAGCTGGAGGAAAAACTTCTTTCAGCCGCCCAGAAGCGCAAGACCAGGGAGTACGATCTTTTCAACGCACTCCGGGAACAGGTCGCTGCCGTGCGCGACCGGTTCATGGCCATGGCCCGGATTCTGGCCCGTATCGACTACTGGCAGGGACTTGGTCATGCCGGGCGCAGATGGTCGTGGGTGGTGCCCGAGCTGCATACCGGGTTGGAACTGTCCATCGAGGGCGGCAGACATCCGGTGGTCGAGGCGGTGCAGGGGAGCGCCAACTATATCCCCAATGACCTGCAGATGACCGACGCGGGCAAGGTTCTGCTTGTCACCGGGCCGAACATGGCCGGAAAATCAACGGTCCTGCGTCAGACCGCCCTCATCATGATCATGGCCCAGATGGGATCCCTGGTTCCGGCGGAAAAGGCGTATCTGGGAGTATGCGACCGGGTTTTTTCCCGGGTAGGCGCTTCGGACAATCTGGCCCAGGGACAGTCCACCTTCATGGTGGAGATGAACGAAACCGCGAGAATCCTGCGCCAGGCCGGCAAACGAAGCCTGATCATCCTGGATGAGATCGGACGGGGCACCAGCACCTTCGACGGACTCTCCCTGGCATGGGCCGTCGTGGAAGAGCTGGCCAGGCGTCAGGGAGGCATTCGCACCCTGTTCGCGACCCATTATCACGAACTCACCTCCCTTGAAGGCGATATTCCCCAGGTCAGGAACCTGAACATCGCGGTCAAGGAATGGAAGGGAGACATCATCTTTCTCCGCCGCCTGGTTCCCGGACCTGCGGACAGAAGTTACGGCATCGAAGTGGCCCGGCTGGCGGGAATTCCCATGCCCGTTGTCCAGCGGGCCAGGGACATTCTGG
>CAYWJL010000019.1:0-13237 GCA_964458145.1 uncultured Desulfovibrionales bacterium
GTTGAGGAAATCCCTGGTTTTGGGTAGTATAAGGTAATCGGGCTCAGCCGTTGCAGCCTTGCTTGATATAAAAAAAATGTTATATAGTGGGAACGAGTCTAGTGAAAAATTTTGCTTACTATGCCTCCATCTGTGCCATAGCAAAAGAAGAGGGCTTACTAATCAGGTGCATCACATCCTTCAAGAACTTGAGAAATAGATTGACTACGGCCGGCATCAGGCAGCCGTAGTCGTTTTTACGGGGCATTGCGCAGAGATGACTCTATTTTTAGAAGAAAACAAAAATATGACCCGCCGTGGATTCATACACGTTTGTACGGCGGAGGTGTGTACGATTGCCGGCAGTTGTTGCTGGGCGTCTTCGGTAATGGCCGGGACAACCGTACCGCCGTCCGTGAATCAGCAAGCTAGCCCCAATGGCAGGTCGGGTAGCGTCTTTGATCAGGCGGAACGACAAACGCGGCATATTCTTGCGGACATGCAGACCAATCTTCAAAAGCAACTGGCCGACCATCCGCAATCTTTTGCCCAATCCCTGCGGATGCATCTCATCGATGTCGCCATGTGGCCGCCGTTAGCGCCGCTGGCTCAGGATATCCTGACTTCGCTGGGCGATAGTGCAACGGCCAGGGAACGCTTCGCCTTTCTCATGCCCATAGTGGAATGGATGAGCGAGCCTTTCCTGTTTCCGGTAGAGACCGGGGGAACGCCGGAAGAAAAGGCCAGAGAAGCGGACAGGATTTTCAGCCTCATGGGCAACCTGCGGAAGCAGGGATTCACGACGAGTCTGGATAATGTGGGCGATGCTTCCCTTTCTTCGGAAGATGCCCGAGCCTATCAAAATTATTACGCAACGCTTATCCGTGCTTTCATCAAATCCGACACAAATGACGAGCTGTATCTGTCGATAACGCTGTCAGCCCTTGTGCACGACCTGGCTAAAGCTTTGGGCAACGGGCCAGCTGCGACAGCCAAACGTCAGGCAATAGTGGAAGGGCTCGGCAGGCTTCTCGACCTGCCCGCGCCGGCACCGCTGAAAGCCATTTTTCTGAGACGCGACATGGCGGAGTACTGCTACAAGAATCTTACCTTGCAGCTTTTCCGGGAGATCGTGGAGAACACCCCTTCTCTTGCCATAGGTCCAAAGGGCAATGTGCGCATCGGCATTGTTATCCAGGCATACTTGCGTGATTCGGCGGCAGACATTCGGGACATGGTCAACTGGGCGCGATCCCGCAACCTGCGGATTCCCATACGGCTCGTCAAGGGAGCTTATCTGGATTATGAGCGCACGACCGCCGCAGAAAAAGGGTACCCAAGCCCCGTATGGGACAACAAACCCTCCACGGACGCCAACTACGAAGCTCTCAGCGCCTGCATGCTGCTCAATCTGGACGCCGTGCTGCCTGCCTTTGCCACGCATAACATCAGAACACAGGCGCACGCCATCGCGCTGGCCGGATCATACGGTCTTCCCGACGAAATTGTTCAGATTCAAATGCTTTACGGGATGGGTGATCCCATCAAGCATGTGGTAGCGACCATGGGCTATCCCCTGCGTGAGTACATACCCGCCGGTTCGCTGGCCCGCGGGCTCAAGTACTCCGGACGGCGGTTCAAGGAATTGGCCAACAGCGACAACGCCCTGGCAAGAACCATGCGCGGCGACTTCAGCGAAGCGGACGGTTCAACGCCGGTATTCACTGGTGAACAGGATATAAGAGACTCGCACGACGTCGAGGCGTTCTTGAAGAACTCCTTGATGTCGGCAGGCTGAACACTCGGCCGGTTCCCCCTGACCGCGTTTCGGGGATTCGCCGTGTCGACCGCCGGCTCATCGGTTCCCATGGGAGGCAATGGCTCAGAGAGCAGGAATCCGTGTCCGATAGCAGTGGGCCATCGGGCACGGATTCCGCTATGCCCCTTTTGTTGGACGTCGTTACGGGATTGCAGGCAATCTCTCATATACTACGAGATAGATAAGGAGCTTTTCATGCCGTCGAACACGCACTGTCCGATCCATCAGACGAAAATTATCCTTTCACATGCAACCGGAGAAAGGGCAAAGCGACGTTTCCCGGACTCGGATGCCGGATCAATCCTGCTTGCGGCATGGGTTGCCCTCATTGCACGATATTCAGAACAGGAAGAGTTGGAATGGACGGAATGCGATACGGCTGCAGCGTGTTCGAGCAGACGCTCGATATGCCTCTCCCGGGATACCGGTTTCCAGACCCTGGTGGCGGCTCTTGCAAAAATGCCCGTATCTGAAACCTCCGACACGGAGATCGGCACCACGCCCATCAATGGGAAGTCGCTGAGAATCGTTGTGACGGACAGTGATGATGTTTCTTCCGAAGATGGCGATCTTGTGTACATCCAGAGGCCGGACTCGCAAAGCGCACCCTCCATCGCGGTCAAACCCGGTTTTCTCGACCCGGGGTTCGTGGAACAGATGGCTGTCCATTTCGCGTTGCTGCTCGAACATTGTCTCGATGTGCCGGAAGATAGTATATTCGATTTCCCGTTGCTCACAAAGCAGGAACGGCGTGACGCCCTGATCCGTTGGAATTCGGTCGAGCATTTCGATTGCACCGGACGCACCCTGCATGAACTGTTCGCACAACAGGCGGCGGCATTTCCGGAACGAATCGCCGTCAGCTGTGACGGTCGGGCGTTGACGTACAGAGAACTCGATGAGCGTTCGAACCGGGTGGCCCATGCCATCCGCGCATTATACAAACTCACCACCGAAGAGGATCTGCAGGCCGACGAGCTGATCGGCCTTGCAACGGACCGCGGTCCGGACATGATCATCGGCATCCTTGCCGTGCTCAAGGCGGGAGGAGCCTATGTCCCCCTCGATCCCCGCTACCCGGAGGATCGTCTCAAGTTCATGGCGGAAGACGCCCGCTGCCGGATCATCCTGACCCAGCAGCGCCATCTGGAAAATCTGCTGTTCATGGTGGAAGGGGACTACGGCATCATCTCCCTGGATACGGGATGGGAGCATCTGTCCACCTATCCCGCGACTCCGCCCGATCCCATCTCCTCGGACACCAATCTGGCCTATGTCATCTATACCTCGGGTTCCACGGGAAAGCCCAAGGGTGTCATGCTTGAACACGGCTGCGCCGTTCGGCTTTTCGATGCAACGGAGAATCTGTTCGATTTCAGTGAACAGGACGTCTGGACCTGTTTTCATTCATATGCGTTCGATTTTTCCGTGTGGGAAATATGGGGAGCTCTTCTGCACGGTGCGCGTCTTGTGCTCGTTTCGTACGATACGTCACGCGATCCGGAACGGTTTCTCGACGTGGTCCGCAGGGAAAAAGTCACGGTCATGAGCCAGACGCCTTCCTCCTTTTATCAATTCTCCGAAGCGGACGGCAAGGCGACGCACCCATGCTCCACCCTGCGGTACGTGGTATACGGCGGCGAGGCCCTGAACATCGCCCATCTGGAGCCATGGTGGCAACGCCATCCCTGGAATGCGCCCCGCCTTATCAACATGTACGGCATCACCGAAACCACCGTGCATGCCACATTCCATGAAGTCAGCCCCGATGATCTCAAAGGCAAAAGCGCGCTTTCGCCCATCGGGGAGAAGTTGCCCGACCTCTCTTTTTATGTCCTGGACAGCCGGTTGCAGCCGACACCCCCGGGAATTCCAGGAGAGCTGTACATCGGCGGTGCAGGGGTGGCTCGCGGCTACTTCCGCAGAGACGATCTGAATGGCGAACGGTTCATCGCGTCTCCCTTTGCCAAAGAGATCGGGCCGGGAGCCCATACCCGGCTCTACAAAAGCGGCGATCTCGTGGTGCGGAGGCCGGACGGTGCTCTCGACTATATGGGGCGTGCGGATTTTCAGGTCAAAATCAGAGGATTTCGGATCGAGACAGGGGAAATTGAAACCGCGCTTGAAAAACATCCCGGTATCAGGGAAAGCGTTGTGCTGCCCTATGGGGAGGGGGAAGAAAAGAAACTGGCTGCCTACTATGTCTCCACGGACGGGACCCCGGTTGCCACGCGTATGTTGTGGGAGCACCTGGCGCGGACGCTGCCCCTGTACATGATTCCCTCGCGTTTCATTCATACGGATGCGTTCAAGCTGTCCCCCACGGGAAAAACGGACCGCAAGGCGCTTCCCGCGCCGGACACGGTTCATGTTCAGGAACACGGCGAGGACATGGTGGTACCCCGGACGAAAGTGGAACAGGGGCTGGCGCAAATATGGTCCGGCCTGCTGGACAATGCTGCGGTGGGGGCTTTCGACAACTTTTTCATGCTGGGAGGCGATTCGCTCCTCGGGGCCCGCATGGTCATGCTCTGCCGACAGACCTTTGCCCGGGACATCTGCATCAGGGACGTGTTCGAGCACCCGGTGCTTGCCGAACTGGCCGAACGCATCGAAAACGGTGACGTCCTGCAACACATACCGGGGCTCCATGACCCGATCCCGGATTCATGCCCGCAAGGCGGAGAAGCGGCTTTTCCGGCCTCTCCGTCGCAACGATCCATGTATTACAGCTATCATGCCCAATCGCCCGAGACGTACAACGTCCCGTTCCTTGCAAAATTCGACGGCCCGCTGGACAGGGCCGTTCTCGAAGAGGCCCTGAACCGGGTGCTGGCACGGCATGAAAGCCTGAGGACCACGTTTCGCTTCGAGAACGACGAGTTGCTCCAGCGAATTCTTCCTCCTCAGGCGTACACCCTGCCTCATGAAAATGTGGATGAAGGCGATCTTTCCGCAACATGCAGCCTCTGGGCAAAAAAGGTCTTCGATTTAGAGGTGTATCCGCTTTTCGACATCCGATCGATCGATTGCGGCAACGGGAAAGCCGCCATCTATTGCAACATTCATCACATCGTTTTTGACGGAAACTCCTATGACGTGCTGCTTCAGGAGCTTGGGCGCGCCTACGGGGCCGTCTCCGCCGGAAAACCGCCACTGCCCGCGCCACGAATGCAGTATCGCCATTATGCCCGGGCCATGCGGGAGTCCCTGCAACGTCCGGAAACACACAACGCGCTGGAAGAGCTGGCAAAGCGATTCAAGGGCATGGACCCGGAGATTCACTGGCCGCACTCGGTCCTGCCCACGGACAGTACAGGGGAAAACGTGATCCGACGTCGGCTCGACTTCGAGACGGTGCAGGCCCTGACCTCCCTGGCGAGGGAGTGGAATGCCACGCTTTTCGCCCTGTTGCTGGCGCTGTACCAATCTTCCCTCTTCGCCCTGAGCGGGCAGGAGGACCTGACGGTCGGAGTTCCGGTATCCTCGCGCCCCATGTTCCCTCACGCAGACGACCTGATCGGATTTCTGGTGGTGAGCGCCCCGTTTCGCACCCGGTTCACGGGTGCAACGACACTGAACAGTCTTGTGGCAAACAATCAGCGAGCCTCGCTGGAGATACTCGGGCGACAGGAGATCCCGCTCGATGCGCTGGCGGAGATGCTGGGGGCCAGGGGCAGGCAGGGCACCAGCTCCATGTTTCAGGCGCTGTTCGCCATGGAAAATTCCATGTCTCTGAGCGGGGCATGGCGGGAACAGCGATATGAAGTGGAGCAGCTTTTCAACGGAAGTTCCAAATTCGACACCCTGCTGTTCTGTTTCAACAGGGAGGAACAGGGGCTTGAAGTCCTCCTGGAATACAACCCGGAAAAACCCGGGCGGCACACGGCTGAAGTCCTCGTGGATATGTTTCTCCGCAGCGCCAAAGGGCTTGCACGTGCAGCGAAGGCCGGCGGCCAAACCGACATGGACCTTTGCCGCATGCTGTCCGACTGGATGCCGGAAGACAGCGTTGCGGAAAAGGCCAACAGGAGCGAGGCTGACTACCCGGCGGTGTCCCTTGGCAGCCTTTTCAAGGTCTGCGCGGAAAGGCATCCCGAGCGCCCCGCTCTTGTCTGCGAAAACAGGACGTTCGACTATGCCGAACTGGATGCCCTTTCCGACAAGATTGCCTCCGGCCTGCTGTCGGCGGCGGGCTCTCCGCAGGAAGTTGGGGCAAGCATAGGAATCCACCTCAGGCGGGGCCCCGAAATGGTCCCGGCCATGCTTGGAATCCTCAAGGCGGGGTACGCGTATCTTCCCCTGGACCCGGACCTGCCCGCCGAACGTTTGTCACGCATCTACAGTCACGCCCGGCCCGCCCTGGTGATATGCGAGAATCCCGGCGGGATTCAGAGTCTTCCCAAACGGGTTCTCGTCAGTGTCGACAGCCTCACGGACCTTCCGGCCATACGCCGGAAACCCGTTGCGCCCGACGCTCCTGCCTATATCCTGTATACTTCCGGCACTACGGGAATGCCCAAGGGCGTGGTGGTCAGCCACCGGTCGGCGGTGAACCGGGTGTGCTGGATGCAGCGCGAGTACGGGCTTGAACCCGGGGAGAGATATTTGCTGAAGACCCCCAGCCACTTCGATGTCTCGGTGGGAGAAATATTCTGGCCCCTGACCTGCGGGGCGACGCTGGTCGTTTCCGGCCCGGCCTGCCATCGGGATCCTGCCTGCCTTCTTGAAATGCTCGCATCGAAAAGGATCCGGAATATCCACTTCGTACCGGCCATGCTCTCGGTCTTTCTCGACTATCTTGAAAGCGGCGCAGCAATCGAACTGCCGGACCTCAGACGTATCTTCTGCAGCGGCGAGGGGTTGCCCCAGGCCCTGGTCAACCGCTGCAAGGCCATGCTGCATGTGGAGATCCACAACCTTTACGGCCCCACCGAGACAGGAGAGAGCAGCGCATGCCCCTGTCCGGCAAAGGCGTACGGACAGGGGCCGGACATCGTGCCCATCGGGACGCCCATCAGCAATACGCGGTACCATCTGCTCAACCCTGCCGGTCTACCTGTGCCGAACGGATTATGCGGAGAGCTGTATATTGCCGGAGACTGCCTCGCCGACGGTTATCTGCGGGATCGGGAAAAGACCGACGAACGTTTTGTTTCGCTGGATTGGATTCCGGAGGAGCGTCTCTATCGAACGGGTGACATCGTGGCCTGGGGACAGAATGATGCCTTGGAATACCACGGGCGCACCGATTACCAGATCAAGATCAGGGGATTCAGGGTCGAACTGGGTGAAATCGAATCGGCAATCATGCGCGTCTCGGGAGTCCACCTTGCTGCGGTAAGGTATTTTGCACAAAGCCCGGTGGGTCCCTGCATCACTGCAGATTATACGGGAGATGCCTCAGCCCCCGAACCGGAAGCCATGAAGGCGGCCCTGAAAAAGACGCTCCCGGACTACATGGTCCCGGCGAAGATCGCGCGACGGGACCGGCTTCCGGTCACGCCGAGCGGGAAAGTGGACCGCAAGTCCCTGCCTGAGCCGGAATTCAACCTGGCTGCCGAGGGCCTCATCTCCGCTCGGAAGACCACGGCCGACCTCGATCCCACGGAGCGGGAACTGGCTGTCCTTTGGGGGCGTCTGCTGGGACGGTCTCCCGGAGAGTTCGATGGGGGCAGCGACTTTTTCCAATTCGGCGGGCATTCGCTTCTGCTCATGCAGATGATTGTGGAGTTGCGTAAAACAAAGGGGCAGGACATTCGTTTGCCGATCTTTTTGCAGGAACCCACGCTGGGGCATCTGGCAAAACTGTGCAGAGGGGACGACCAAGAAGCCGAATCAGACACGTCCATCGAGATGGCGAAGAACGATGCCCGATTGGAGATAGACTGGACTGACGGTACGGTTTTTTCCGCACCTGACGCAAAAAAGGCCATCGTAGTGACCGGTGCCGCCGGGTTCGTGGGCTGTCATGTCCTGAAGGAGCTATTGTGCACTACGAAGCAGCCGGTGATAGCTCTTGTCCGGGCCAAGGACGGAAGTGATGCGGCGCAAACGCTGGAAAACGCACTGGCGTCCAGAAACATTTTCCTCGACACGGAAGCCCGCGAAAGGTTGCAGGTCTGTAACATCGACCTGGCCTCTCCCGCACAAGACTGGAATGGTTCTGTTCGTGATGCGGTTGCAGGCTCAGGCGGACATATCCTGCACTGCGGCGCCATGGTCAACCATTTGTACGCCTATGCTCAGCATCGCATGACCAACGTGCTCGGCACGCACCAGCTGATTCAGTTGGCCGTGAAAACCGGCATCAGACGGTTCGATTTCGTCTCCACAACAGGGGCGATAGCCCCGGAAAACAGGCCGGATCCACGCTGGTCGGGTTATCTGTTGAGCAAATGGACAGGGGAACGGCTTACCGAGCGTATGCGCAGGCATGACATGGACGCCAGGGTTTTGCGTGTGGGGTACGTGACCGGGCATTCCCGTAGCGGTCTTGTGGATCACGGCAGGAACCATCTTTCCCTGCTTATCCGTGCCTGCGCCGAAACCGGGGTCGCCCCCCATTGGGACCGGTTGCTTGAGATCACGCCGGTGGACGTTCTGGCAGCAGAAATCACCCGATTGATCAGCATGCCCCAGGCTGCAAACGGGACGTGGAACCTGAGCGGAGCCCTGCGCCTGACCTGGCGGGAACTGGTGGACCATATTGCAGGCTGCGGGTATCCGGTCAGAATCATCAGCCATCAGGAATGGTACTCGGAGTACCTGGAAAAAGCCTCTGAAGACTCCGCGCTGCACATGCTCAAGGGACTGTATACCAGGGAAACTCCGAGCTTTCCCCCTCCACCGGAAAACAACTTCCTGAAACGTTATCCAAGCCGGAACGACCCGGCAGACATGGACATCGCGGAGCTGCTGCGACGATATATGGAATACTTCCGTGCAACAGGATTTATTCAAAAGAATACGTAACGGTCCTTGTTCTGGTGCTGTACTGGCCTCTTCAGCCCCATATCCCCAAAAAGCGAAGCCCGTCCCTGAAGAGAATCAGGGCGAAGCATACCAGGATCATTCCCAGGAAGCGCATCAGCAGGGTATAGGCCCGGCTGGAGAGGAAGGAGGTGAACCGTCCGGTGAGCAGGGGGCCGGGGGCGAGTCCCGAACCGAGGCCAATGGTCGCGCCTGCCAGGAGATAGCCGAATGCGTCGTAGGTCATGATAAATTCGTGGTGGTTTGATATCATCCCGCGTCCAGGGGGAGGAGTTCGTCCAGGAACAGCGGCCCGTCCCTGTAGAGGGTGTCGCCGCGTGATCTCTGCGGTTACCCTCAGATGAATTTTGTTGCAGATATCCCGGCCCGCCCGATCCTTTTCCTCATGGGTGAACAGACGGACTCCCGATGCCACGCCCACAATGCGGGCCAGGGTTTCCTACCCGTACGAAATAGCGACGGAGCATGGCACGTGGCTACTTCGATATTTTCAAAACACAATAGCCGGCAATGCCTGAAAGGAATGATCCGATGAGGATGGCCAATTTATCGGCATAATGATAAACCTGCGTATCATTATAGGCCAGTGAATCCACGAAAAGGCTCATGGTGAATCCTATGCCTGTCAGAATGGATACGCCATAGAGCTGTTTCCAGTTGGTCTCTTGCGGCAACTGTGCAAGTCCCGCCTTGACGGCGATCCAGCTGAAACCGAAGACCCCCAGTTGTTTCCCGAAAAACAATCCGAACATGATGCCCATGGGAACAGGATTTGTCATCTCTTCTAAAGAAATTCCCTGTAAATTGACTCCTGCATTTACAAACGCAAACATGGGCAAGACCATATAGGCCACCCAATAATGCAGGTCATACTCCATTTCTTTGCTCATTGAAAAAGTTTTCCCGTCCCTGCCTGTACAGGTCAACGGGATCATGAAGGCCAGAGCGACACCGGCCAGAGTTGCATGGACACCTGATTTCAAAACACTCACCCAAAGCACTATGCCGACAACAATGTAGGCACCTTTGATGGCGACTCCCGTTCTATTCATGATGAACAATACGACAAGAGCGATGGATGCAATAAGAATAGAGACTGTGGATAGCTCGGCAGTATAGAACAATGCGATGATAACGATGGCACCCAGATCGTCTATGATGGCCAGGGCAAGCAGAAATACTTTCAAAGAGGCGGGAACTCTCTTCCCCAATAACGATAACACGCCCAGGGCAAAAGCTATGTCCGTTGCCGTGGGTATGGCCCAGCCTTTCATGGCAAAGGACTCTCCCTGATTGAATGCAATAAAGACCAGAGCCGGAACGACCATGCCGCCAAATGCAGCCAGCCCCGGCAAGGCGATCTGGCCAAGAGAAGAAAGCTGCCCTTCCAGGAATTCTCTCTTCACCTCCAGGCCGATGAGGAAGAAAAAAATCGCCATAAGTCCATCGTTGACCCAGAGCAACAACGGTTTGGCAATCTGCAACTCGCCGAATCGAATTTCCACGTGCGTATGTAAAAACGTACTATACAGCCCGGACAGGCCGCTATTTTGTAACAATAAGGCGACAAAGGTGATAAAAATGAGAATAATGCCTGCGGATGATTCTCTTTTCAAAAACGTTTCAATGGTGGCTATCACCGGTACAATCCTCCGTGAGTCAGAGATGGATGGTTTTTACAGCAACGTCCGGAAGAAATCATCAGACCTTGTTGGTTCTTCTTGACTGTCTTGCAGGAACAGCAGGAGGAAGTCACTGGATTTTTTGCGGTCTTTTTATAATGGAGGTTACGGCCGAATATCCCCAAAAGCCCCGAGGAGCAATTGTCTCTTCGGGGCTTTCTTCTCATGCGGTACGCGAAAAGTTTTTTGCCGTGTGTTTACGGATTGTTGGGTTTGCCTCGCATGACCACGACACAGGGAACGAGCAGCAGAAAAAATATGGTGAAGCACTGGAATATGTCGATGTAGCTCATGTAGGATGCCTGTTCCTGTAAGTGCCGGTACATGGCGGACATGGCATCACTATCCGGGCTGATCACACTCGAGTGTGTGGCGAAGTAGTTCTGCAACGAGTTCATGGCCTCCTTGCAGTTCATGTCATACGGCGTCAGGTGTTCCGAAAGCCTCGACTGGTGGAAGTCCTCCCGGCGCGCGAGCATGGTCGATACGAACGAGGTGCCGAAGGAGCCGCCGAGATTCTTGATGAGATTGAAGAATGCCGTGGCCGAGTTCATGTTTGTTGTGTCGATGTTGAGGAAGGTCAGGGTGGCCAGGGGCACGAAGAAGAAAGACATGCCGATGCTCTGGATGATTCTGGAGTCCACGGCGGTCATGAAATCGATGGACAGGTCGAACAACCGCATCCTGTAGGAGGCGTAGGCCAGAACCATCAGGCCGAAAGCCAATAAAATCCGGGTGTCCAGCCTGGCGGACAACTTCCCCGCCATGGGCAGGAAAACAAGCATGATCAATCCCCCCGGACCCAGCACCAGTCCCGCCAGAAACGCGTTGTATCCCAAAAACGTCTGTACATACATGGGCAGCAGAACAATGGCCCCGAAAGCCGAGAAGTACCCCAGAAAAATGATGATATTTCCCAGGCCGAAGTTTCTGTCGCGGAATACGCTCAATTTCAGGAGGGGATATGCCGTGGACAGCTCCCAGATCACCAGGGCGATGAGTGAAACCACGGCCACGGTACTCAGGATGATGATCATCCAGGAATTGAACCACCCCGCTTCCTGCCCTTTGTCCAGAACGATCTGCAGCGACCCGATCCCCAGCACGAGAAACATGAGCCCCAGTGCATCGAATTTGTCGACGACTGCCTGACGCGCATCTTCCTTGACGAACAGGGAGAGCATGACCAGACCCAGTATGCCGAGGGGCAGATTGATGTAGAAAATCCAGCGCCAGGAATACTGGTCCGTTATCCATCCCCCCAGCACGGGACCTATGACCGGACCCAGCACCACGCCCATGCCGAAAATGGACATGGCGAGCCCGCGCTGCTTTGCCGGAAAGGATTCCAGCAGGATGGCCTGGGACATGGATTGGAGGCCGCCGCCCCCGGCACCCTGTATGAGACGGAAGAGGATGAGCTGCGGCAGGGTCTGGGCCATGCCGCAGAGCATGGACGCCGCCACAAAGACCGTCAGGGAGATGAGCAGGTACCGCTTGCGCCCCATGAATCCGGCAAGCCACGCCGACATGGGAATCACAATGGCGTTGGCCATGAGATAGGAGGTGAGCACCCATGTGGACTGGCTCTGACTGGCCGCAAGACTGCCCTGGATGTACCTGAGGGCTACATTGGCAACACTGGAATCAAGGACCTCCACCAGAGTGGGGATCATGACGGATATGGTCACCAGCCATTTATATGTCGAGGATGAAGAGGCCACTATTCACGTGTCGCGTTACTGACGTTGATGGTGGGTTCGACATTGAGCCCGATTCTGAGAAGCGGGTCCTTTTTGGGGTCATAGCCCACCAAACGGATGCGTACCGGGACCCTCTGGAGCACCTTGACGTAGTTGCCAAGAGCATTTTCCGGCGGGAAAAGGGAAAATGCCGCGCCCGTACCGGCCTGGAGGGATTCCACAACGCCGTGGTAGGTATGATGGGGATAGGCATCCACGGCAATGGTGACCGGCTGCCCTTTGCTGATGTGGGCTATCTGGGTTTCCTTGAAATTGGCCGTTATCCAGATGTCGGGCGGTTCGAGGGAAATCACGCTCATGAGGGGTTCGCCGATGTGCACAAAGCTTCCCGGGTTCACGGCCCTTTTGGCAACCATGCCGGACGCCGGAGCCTGGATCTCGCAATGTTTCACATTCAGCCTTGCCTGGGTAACCTTTGCCATTTTCGCGGCCAGTATGCTCTGCTGTGCCTTGTTTTCCTTTTCGACCAGGGCCTGAAGCCTGGCCTGAGCCTCGCGGACCTTGCCGTCGGCAACCGAGGCCTTTGCCTGGACCTGATCGAATTTTTCCCGGGATATGGCACCGGTAGCCACAAGGTTCTTCATACGCTCGAGGGTCAGCCGGGCTATTTTGTCATTGGCTTTGGCCTCAGCCAGGGCATCCTCGGCAGCAGACGCATCCTGGTGGGTGGAGCCCAGATCGGCCCTGGCCTGGACATACGCCAGATGATAGTCGGTCGGGTCCAGCCTGACCAGGGTCTCGCCCAGGGTGACCGCTTGATTGTCCTGTGCCGGGACATGGGTCACGTAGCCGGCGACACGTGCAGAAACCGTGAATATGCGGCCGTCCACCATGGCATCATCGGTACTGACCAGATTACGTTCCATGTACAGCCAGAAACCGGCTCCTCCCAGAACAGCGCCGACCAGGCAGAAATATACCAGCAATCGTGTGAGACCTTTTTTCATCATGAGTGTGACCTGCTCTGTGGTAATCGGTTGATGGAGAAAGAGACGAATGGG
>CAYWJL010000020.1:0-3413 GCA_964458145.1 uncultured Desulfovibrionales bacterium
AACAGCGAGCTGGACAAGGGTACGGAATTCAAGATTTTTCTTCCGATTTCCCAGGGAAATGTCGTGGAGGAGGTCGCCACGGCTGTCGAGGGCAGCGCCTCGGGCACGGAGACCATCCTGTTTGCCGAGGACAATCGTCAGGTTCGGGAGCTGACCACGACCATTCTGAAGCGGGAAGGCTATCGCGTCATTGCCACGGAAAGCGGGGAGCAGGCCCTGGAGGCTATCCGGGAGCATGGAGGACCTGTCGCTCTTCTGCTCACGGATGTGATCATGTCGGGAATGAGCGGCAAGGAACTCGCCGAGGAAATCCGGACCATCTCGCCGGATACCCGAGTTCTCTTTGTGTCGGGCTATACGGACGATACCCTTGCCGACCAGGGGCTGGTCAAATCGGGAATCATGTTTTTACACAAGCCTTTTTCGGTCAAGGTATTGTTGGCCAAGGTCAGGGAGGCTCTCGATGAAGGATGACGGCAGGCGCTCGGACAATGTCCACGAAGCCCTCGACGGATCGGAGAATCGGTATTGGTCCATCCTGAATGCGGCCATGGACGGTTTTCTGGTGGTGGATAGGGATGGACGCATCATTCAGGCCAATCGTTCTTTCTGTCGGATGGTCGGATACTCGGCCGATGAGTTGTCGGAAAAATATGTTCGCGAACTGGATGTCAGAGAGGCCCCCGACGAGATGGAGGAGCACATCCGGCGAATCATCGACAAGGGCGAAGATCGTTTCGTGACCATGTACCGGCGTAAGGACGGTTCCTGTTTCCACGCCGAAGTGAGTGTGCAGTATCGCCCGGAAGGGCATGAGAATTTCGTCTGTTTCGTCAGGGATGTAAGCAAGCAGGTCAAAGCCGAGCAGCGTTTGGCACAAAGTGAAGAGGAGAAGCGCCTCATTCTGGACAGTATCTCGGATCTCGTGGCCTTCTATGATTCGCCGGAGTTGCGCATTGCATGGTCCAATCTGCTTTCCGGACATACCGTCAATGCGCATTCTTCGGCATTGATCGGCAGAAAATGTCATCAGATATGGGCGGGCAGTGAGACGCCATGCTCCGACTGCCCTGTTCTCGAAACGTTCAGGACAGGCAGAAAGACCCACCGTGTCCAGACCACTGCGGACGGGCGGGTGTGGTCCATTCATGCTTTTCCGGCGTTCAACGAATTCGGCCTCCTCAAGGGCGTGGTTGAAGTGGGCAGCGAGATCACCCTGGCCAGGAAGAACGAGGCATCCCTTCGAACGGCCTTGGACAGGATTACGTTTCTGGTTGAAAATTCTCCCCTGGCGGTTATCGAGTGGGAAGGGGGGAATCGGATTTCGGCCTGGTCCTCGCGGGCCGAGGCTCTGTTCGGATGGAGCGCACAAGAGGCTCTTGGCAAGGATTGGCGGGACCTGCGCATGATCCCCGAAGAGGATCTGGAGGATGTCGAAGCGCAAATCGGGGAGATGTTTGTCTCGGATAGCAGCCGCAATATCGTCCGTAACCGGAACCTCACCAGGAACGGACGCATCCTTGATTGTGTATGGTACAACTCCGCTCTCAAGGACGATCAGGGCAAGGTGGTGACCATTCTTTCCCAGGTGGAGGACATTACCGCCCAGAGGCAGACCGAAAGGGAGAAAGAGCTTCTTGAAATGGAGGTCAGGCAGGCCCAGAAACTGGAGTCCATAGGCCGTCTGGCCGGCGGGGTCGCCCATGATCTGAACAATCTGCTTTCTCCCATCCTGGGATACGCCGAGATCGTTCTGGACGATACCGCCAAACACGATCCCAGATACGCGGCTATGGAACAAATCATCGGCGCGGGTGAACGGGCCAGGGATCTGGTCCACCAGCTTTTGGCATTCAGTCGCAAGCAGGCCCTGGAGTTTGTCCCGCTGAATCTCAATGATCTGCTCGAACGGTTTTTGCGGTTGCTCAAGCGGACCATCCGGGAGAATATTCTGATCGAACTCGAACTCTGTCCGCATCTCCCCACCATCGAAGGGGACATGGGGCATCTGGAGCAGGTGATCATGAATCTGGCGGTCAATGCCCAGGACGCCATGCCGGCCGGCGGCGTCCTGGTATTGAGGACCGAGCTGAAGGTTTATGAAGATGAAGGTGACGCCAGACTTTTCGGATTGACACCGGGGATCTACGTGGAACTCGAGGTCAGGGATACCGGTGAAGGGATGGACAGGGACCTTCAGGACCATATCTTCGAGCCCTTTTTCACGACCAGGGCGAAGGACAAGGGAACGGGGCTGGGCCTGGCCACGGTGTACGGCATCGTCAAACAGCACGGGGGGCACATCCGTGTCGAGAGCGAGCCGGGGCAGGGGACCTCTTTTTTCATCCATTTTCCTGTGAATGAACACGGTGAGAAAGCCTCGGCCATGAAAAAGACCGCTCTCGCCGGATCGGTGTCATCCTCCAGGGACGGCAAGGGAACCGTTCTCGTGGCCGAGGACAACGAACAGGTTCGTGATCTCGCCGCCAGTGTCCTCATGCGGGAAGGGTTCGAGGTCCTTGTTGCCGGGGATGGGGAACATGGTCGCGAACTCTATCAGGCCCATAAGGGGCAGGTGGATCTCCTGCTCACGGATGTGATCATGCCCGGTATGAACGGCAAGGAATTGTACGAGGCTCTCACAGCCATCCAGCCCGATTTGAAAGCTATCTTCATGTCCGGCTATACCGACGATGTCATTGGCGAACACGGGGTGCTGGAAAAAGGGATCCGCTTTCTGCAAAAACCTTTTTCCATCCTGACCCTGAAGAAAATGGTCCATGAGGCCCTGAACGATGAGGGATGCATGGACGACACGGAATAATATATTCAAGGAGTACGCCATGCCCGTTTCTCCCGCATTGATCTGGTTTTTTGTCGGGGTGATCTTTCTGGTCGCCGAGATGATGATGCCGGCTTTCATCCTCATTTTTTTCACGGCCGGGAGCTGGATAGCAGGTATGTGTGCCTGGCTGCTTACATCGGATCTCACGGAACAGATCGTGGTCTTCATCATCTCCTCCCTGGTCCTGCTGGTCTGTCTGCGCAAATATGGCCTGCAAACCTTCAAGGGCAGGAGCATCAAGGGGATGGACGGGTCTCCCTCGGATGCCAGGGTCGGCAAAACGGCCCTGGTCACTGCGACCATCCGCCCGGGACATGAGGGCGAGGTCAAGATGCAGGGAAGTTTCTGGCGCGCAGTGGCCGATACCGAAATCCCCGAAGGTACCCCCGTGGTCGTCGTGGAAAAGATGTCCGAAGACGGATTGACCTTCAAGGTACGTAAGATCGATGGGGAATGAGCCGGTTTTCAAAAACCGGAAACCAACAACTAAAAACCACAAACTACCCCCCCCCACTCCCCACCCCGGGGGGAATCAGGGAGTAAGCCTTCTTCGGGGTCGCTGGTCTTG
>CAYWJL010000020.1:3423-13176 GCA_964458145.1 uncultured Desulfovibrionales bacterium
AAACTACCCCCCCCACCCCCTACCCAGGAGGAATTCATGAATGAATCCTTGATCGTCGTCGCTGTTCTGGCCGTCATCGTTGTGGTGCTGCTCATCAAAACAGCCGTTGTCGTACCCCAGCGTTCCGAATTCATTGTCGAACGTCTGGGTAAATACGCGGGCACCCTGGAGGCCGGGTTCCACATTCTGGTCCCCTTTCTGGACAAGGTGGCCTACAAGCGTTCCCTCAAGGAGGAGGTTCTGGACATCCCCTCCCAGGACTGCATCACCACGGACAATGTGTCCGTATCCGTGGACGGAGTCCTGTACATCCAGGTCATCGACACCAAACTTTCGGCCTATGGGATCGACAACTACCGGGTTGCAGCCAGCCAGCTGGCCCAGACATCTCTTCGTTCAGTCATCGGGAAGATCGAACTGGACCGGACGTTCGAAGAGCGGGAGAACCTGAATCGCATGGTCGTTGCCGCCATTGACGAGGCTGCCCAGAACTGGGGGGTCAAGGTACTTCGCTACGAGATCAAGGACATCACCCCGCCCCAGTCGGTCATGGACGCCATGGAAAAGCAGATGCGCGCCGAGCGGGAAAAGCGGGCTGCCATTGCCACCTCGGAAGGTGACCGGCAGGCTCGCATCAACCGGGCCGAAGGTCTGAAAAGGGAAGCGGTGGAGGTCTCCGAGGGTGAGAAGCAGAAAAGGATCAACGAGGCCGGCGGTCAGGCCGAGGAAATACGCCTTGTAGCCGAGGCCAGTGCCGAAGGTATCAAAAAAGTGGCCGAGGCCCTCAATCAGGCCGGAGGGCTGACAGCGGCCAACCTGCGTGTTGCCGAACGCTACGTGGCCGAATTCGGCAACCTGGCCAAGACCAACAACACCATGATCATCCCCAACAACATGGGGGACATCTCCTCCATGGTGGCAACAGCCATGTCCGTGCTGGGGCATGTGGGGAAGGGCAAGGGCGAGGAATTCACCCTGTCCGAACCGGGAAAAACCGACAGAACATGAAAAGACTGACCACCGAAGCCGCCGGTACATTGATCCGCATCCGGGTCCTGCCCATGGGAAAGGATCTGTGCGTGGCCGTGTCCGGAGGTGACAGGGCGCATATCGGAGCCGTTGCCCTGGCCGAACCCAGACCGAGTCTGAAGGAAAAGGGGGGGATCAGCGCAACGGTTTCCGTTCTGGCCGTGACCGGGCACAAGGAGGATGAACTGGCCCGGGAAGTGGCCAGGGAGATGGCCGCGACGTTGAACGTGCGGGTCAGCGTGTCCTGCGGCATCCATGTGGATCAGGCAGGAGCTGAACAGATTCAGGAGATTGTCGATGCAGTGGGGTCGTTGACCCGGGAGATGATCCGGACCCTGCAGGGCCGGGACGATTGAATGTGCCGGGCTTTATCCTATCGAGAGGTGTGCCTTTCCCGGGAGCGCGGGCGTCCCGCCCGCATCGTTACAAGATACCCTCATCCGCATGATGCACACATATTCGGATCATTGCAAAACGAGTCCCCCGCCCTGGTCAGGGCGGGGTTAGGGGCGGGTCGTATTATCGGCCCCTTCCGCTATCTATTTTTTGTCATGTGAAACCCTCCCCCAGCCCCTCCCTGAACTACGGGAGGGGAGCCACATTGTCCCCCGGCTTGGGCATATACAGGGGTATCGGGAAAGTTTTTGTTTGGACGGTACCTGTCTCTCTTCTCACCCTTTGGGGTGATCCTCGCTTTTTGTCCCGGCTTCCATGATCCTTTCCTCGCCCAGAGGCGCGCCCATTTCTCGGGCCAGGAGGGTGACCTCATGGTTGAACCGGGCCATGTCCTCGGAAGGGACCGGGTTGGTGGGCGGTGATTTCATGCGCAGAGGGTTGATGTACGAACCGTGTTTCTTGACCCGGAAATCCAGGTGCGGTCCGGTGGCATAGCCGGTGGTTCCGACATAGCCGATGACCTGTCCCTGCTTGACCTGAGCGCCTTTGTGGACGGATTTGGCGAACCGGCTCATGTGGTTGTACACGGTTTCGTATCCCCGGGGGTGACGGATCTTGACGTATCGCCCTGCTGCCTTGTCATACGCCCGTGTCACGACCACGCCGTCTCCGATGGTTCTGATGGGGGTACCCCGGGGGGCTGCATAATCCACCCCGTGATGGGGACGCCACCGTTTCAGGATGGGATGGAATCGCCGGTTGGAGTATCCTGACGAAATCCGGGTAAAGGACAGGGGGGCCTTTAAAAAGGCCTTGCGCATGGACTGCCCTGTTTCATCGAAATACGAGGTTCTGCCCTTTGCGTCCGTGAACCGGAATGCCCTGATGGTTTTGCCCCGATTGTGAAAATCAATGGCCAGAATATGGCCGTATCCAGCGGGTTTCCCCTGGCGGAAGCGTTTTTCCACCAACAGCCTGAACCCGTCGCCCTGCCGGATATCCCTGCCGAAATCCACATCCCATCCAAGAATATCCTCCATCATCACGGCCAGGCCCGGGCCTTGACCCAGCTCGTCCAGGGCCAGGGAAAGGCTCGATTCGATACGTCCCTGCACGACCTCCCGCTTGATCTCATAGACGATATCCCGTTTTTCAGCGTTGAAACCGTTCTGGTCCCGGCTGACCACGAGCTTGTGCTCGTCATCGATTTCGTATTCAAAATCGGTCAGGTCCTCGTCGGTAACAGTCAGGGTATAGGGGTGACCCGGACGGATGCCCGACAGAGAGAAAACGGGTTTGCAGACCTGGCCCAGTTCCAGAATCTCCGGCGGGGAAAGGTACTTTCCAAGAATACCGGTTATGGTGTCGCCCTTGCAGATCTGTGCGGTCACACGCGTCGGCTCCGGCTCCGGTTTCGGGATCACGGGAGCGTCAATGGTCGTTTCCGATTTCCCGGCCGGCTGCGGTGGGGGGGCAATGGCAATGGATGACGATGGCTCAGCAACCTTGGGTGAAGAGAACGAGGTGGTTTCCCCGGTTTGCTGGGTGAAAAAAAGCAAATAAACAATGACTCCCATCCCGAGAATGGCCATGGGAAGCAGGAGAACGCCTTTTTTGCTCCGCTTGGGAGGATTGAGATACCTGTTGTAACCGTATTTTTTTCTGAACATGATGGTTTCCGTGCCTGCAGGAATGATGGTCCGGCCTTAGAACGGCGGCTTCTGAAAGGCAAGGCGAGAACTGAATCCGCATTCGGTTTCGGAATCATCCGGAATTGGTTCCCCGGACGACGGATTTACAGATCGAGATTATGGCAGACGTGTTTCCAGGGAATGCTTTCGGGATGCTCAAGCAGTTCATGGCAGATGCCCTCGCCCAGGGGGTGGGAGAACAGGAAACCCTGTGCCTGATCGCATCCCAGATTTTTCAGGATCTCGTATTGCTTCCAGGTCTCGATGCCTTCGGCAATGACATTGAGACACAGGCTGTTGCCCAGGATGACGATGGCCCGGACGATTTCGAGACTTTCTTCGTCTCTTTGGATCGCGGCCACAAAGGACCTGTCGATCTTGATGGTGTCCGAGGGAAAATTGTGCAGATAGGAGAGGGAGGAGTATCCCGTGCCGAAATCGTCCAGAGCCACGCCCAGGCCCAGGGCCTTGAGCTGTTTGAGGGTGGCCAGGGCCGATTTGGGTGCTTCCATGATCGCGGTTTCCGTGATTTCCAAGTTCAGGTCAGAGGGAAGAACACCGGTCGAGTCCATGATCGCCCTGATTCTCTTGGGAAGACCGATCATGTTCAACTGCTTGGCCGAAAGGTTGACGGCCATGGTCACCCGGTTTGATCGGGGGATTTCCCGGTGCCATGCGGCCAGGGTCGAGCAGGCACGCTCCATGACCCAAAGACCGATTTCCCGGATAAGCCCCGTGTCTTCGGCAATGGGAATGAACTGTGCCGGGGAGATGATCCCGCGCGTGGGATGTCGCCATCTGAGCAGGGCTTCGAAACCCTCCACGTCCATGGTGGTGAAATTGACCACAGGCTGGTATTCCAGAAAGAATTCGTCCTTGCCCAGGGCCTGACGGAGGTCCTGTTCCAGACTCATGGTGATCATGGTCTGGCGGCGCATGCTCTTGCTGAACACCCGGACCTTGCCCGGTCCCATGCTTTTGGCCTGGTACATGGCCGTGTCCGCATCGCGGATGAGATCGTCCACCGTGCGGTAGGAACCTGTTTTGAGAATCAGGCCGATGCTCGAGTCGACCTGGATATCATACCCTTTTGTGTTGAAGGGCTCCCGGATGATTTCCTGGATTTTCTTGATCTTGTGGATCAGGTTGTGCGAGGCCCCGATCTCCTCGAAAAGGATGGCGAACTCGTCTCCCCCCAGGCGGGCCAATGTGTCGATGGTCCTGAGTGAACGATGGATGCGGACGGCCATGTCCCGCAGGAGTTCGTCGCCCACCAGATGGCCGTTGCAGTCGTTGACAAATTTGAACCGGTCCAGGTCGAGCATGGCCAGGGCAAAATGGTAGCCTTGGTTTCTTTGTGCCCGGCGCAGTGCCTGGCCGACCCGCTCCCGCAGCAGAATGCGGTTGGGCAGATGGGTCAGGGAATCGTGCATGGCCAGATGGGAGAGAAGTTTCTCGTTGGCCTTGCGCTCGATGGCCAGGGCGATCTGAGAGGAGACCGCCTCGAGAATCTGGACATCCTGAGAGGTGTCATGATCGGGCCATGTGTAATGCTGCACAGCCATGGCCCCGATGACCTTGT
The DNA here is from genome assembly GCA_964458145.1 of uncultured Desulfovibrionales bacterium. Lineage (GTDB taxonomy): Bacteria > Desulfobacterota > Desulfovibrionia > Desulfovibrionales > Desulfomicrobiaceae > Desulfoplanes. The sequence continues at coordinate 8,122 of CAYWJL010000020.1, forward strand.
CCCTTGATTTGAGAGGGACCCCGATCCAGATCTTGGCGGGTACCCCGATGCAATGGGACTCGATCTGCTGATCCGAGGTCAGGACCATGGTCTTTCCGGATTTGATGACCTTGACCGTGCTTCCCCGCTTACTGGTGCTGAAATGTTCGAGTTCCACGAAACTCTGTTCGGTCTCGTCACGGAAATACGGGAAAACCAGCTTGTCGTTTTCTTCGTCCACCAGGGCGATATAGAAATTTCTGGCCTCGATGAAGGTGAGCAGGATCTTGTGGATGGTCGCGTACAACTCCTCCAGGTCGACGGTGGTGTTGATGGCATTGGCTATCCGCAGGAGCATGCTGGAGATATTCTCGACATGTTTGCGCCCGGTGATGTCCGTACAGGTGCCTGCCATGCGTACGGCCCTGCCCTCCGTATCCCTGAGCACGGCACCCTTGATGCAGATCCACCGGATGGATCCGTCCCTGTGATACATCCGGTATTCGTTGGCGAAATTGGATTCGTTGTTCCGCATCAGTCGGCCGAAGCCGTTGAGCATCTTTGCGTAGTCGTCTTCCTGAATCCGTTTGGCCCACTCCCAGATGTCGTTGGGGATTTCGTGATCCGCAAATCCCAGGGCCTCTTTCCACTGGGGAGAAAGGTAGACTGAATCATCGGTCAGGTCCCAGTCCCAGATGCCGTCTTTGGCCCCCCGTATGGCGAGGTCATAGCGTTCCCGGGCCAGGTTCAGAGCTTCGGAGGTCTGCTTGTGCCGGTCGATTTCTACCCTGAGTTCCTCGTTGGCCGTACGTTGTTCCTGGGTACGGATCTCGACCATCTCCTCGAGATGATCCCGGTACATGGTCAGTTCGGTTTCCCGGATTTTGTTCGCGGTGTTGTCGCGGCCGTACCAGAGAAATCGGGGGGCGCTTTTGGCGGAACCGGGCAGAACCAGGCACCTTGCCACGAACCAATGTTCTTCGCCGGTATCAGCATAGGTCAGGGGAAATTCGACGCTTTGGGGGATATTCTGGTTCAGGGTTCGCCGGATCATTTCCGGAAGCACTTCGGCTATCTCGGGCGGGAGCAGTTCGGCGATGTTTTTTCCCTGTGGGCTTGCCTTCTGCGGGATGAGGCTGGGAGCCAGGGCCAGGATTTCGAGGCAGACTCCTTCCCTGTCGATGACAAAGGCCATGTCAAAGGATGAGTCCTCGATGACGGGGCGTTCGGGCGGGAACAGTTGCTGGTGGGTATCCATGACTCGGTCCTGGAAAAATACGGGAATGATGTCCCTTGAGTGGAGTTGGATGCGTGATGGGGCTGGGCTGCATTCGGGAATCCGGTCCCGCATGTTCAGGCTATGAGGCAAACAGCGAGGCGCAGTCGCTGGGATCTCCCTGAAGTTTGTCCAGGGTATGTCCGATGGCCGGAAGGACTGCGGCCAGGTTTTCCCGGACCGCCTTGGGGCTCCCCGGAAGGTTGATGATGAGTGAGGATCCCAACGTGCCTGCCACAGCCCTGGATATCACTCCCATGGGGGTTTTGGCCAGGGAGGCTGCGGTCATGGCCTGTTCGAATCCCGGGAGTCGTTTGTCGATCACCGAAAGGGTTGTTTCGGGCGTGATGTCCCGGGGACCGACCCCCGTGCCTCCGGTGGTCAGAATGCAATCAAATCCCTGAAACAGGGCCAGTTCCGTCAGCAGGGCCTTGAGTCTGACCGGGGAGTCCGGGATCAGGAAGCCGCGGCACAGGGAGAGCTCCATGGTTTCACGCACCGGGGTTTCGATGAGGGGACCGCTGGCGTCTTGGCGTTCTCCCCGTGACCCTTTGTCGCTCAGGGTGATCCAGGCGAGGGTGCGATTGCGGGGCAGCCATTCCAGGTCTGATCCGTCCTCGGGCAGGGTCGGGCCGACGCACTCCATGATCCAGGCGGCAACGGCTCTGCCGTCCTTGTCTGGATTCCATACCCGGCTCATGGCCTGCAACACGGGGGAAGTGCCCTGACCGAGAAGATCGCCCACGCGCATACGGTGAAATTCCGGGGTACCCAGAATGGTCGTTCGGGGCAGATCAAGCGGTTCATCAGCAAGGAGAAACCTCTGGGTCTTCCCCTCACAGGCCATGGCCGATGGTTCCAGGATGTTTATTTTCATGGGTGATTCACTGTGTGTTCTGCAAGAAAGTCAGTATGTTTCGGGGTTGATTTTTCTCCGTTCCCGTCATCCCGGCGCAGGCCGGGATCCTGGTGGCCTAGGAGTCGACCAGGACGTCAACGCAACGTCAAATCCTGAGAGATCCCGGATCAAGCCCGGGATGACGTCTTTGTTTCGGCCTCTGTAAGCTGCTCTCCAGTACGTTTTGTCCTCTGTTTCAGGCTTATCGGAACGATACTGCTTACGCCAGTAACACGGCCAGAATACCCGTGAGAAAAATACCGTCAAAGGTCCCGGCTCCCCCGATAGACAGCATGGGGGCCTGAAGGCGGTTGATACTCTTGTCACGCATCAGATGCAGGATATCCGCCCCGAACAGGGTGCCCAGACTCCCGGCCACATAGGCCACCTGTGCTTCCTGTCCCTGGGGCGCGAGCACCCAGGTGGCCAGCACGGTGAGAAGCGGCGGGATGAGAAAGGGAATGCCGATGCCCAGACCGGGAACGGGTCGGGCCATTTTGTACACGGCCATGGTGACCACGCCGAAGGCCAGGGCCATGCCCAGGGAAGGACCGATCGGGAGCAGAAAGTACAAGGAGAGAAAACAGGGGATCACCCCGCCCCCGAAATTGATGGCAATGACCTGCTCTGTGGCCTGTGCCAAAGGTCGAGCGCTGAATTTGCGATAATGCCTCCAGATACCGTGAAAGTCCATCTCCAGGAACCCGTCGTCAGGCCGGATGGGCAGGGGGCGTCGGTAGATCGGGATGTTCACGGCGCTGCCAAGTAATGAGCCTGCGAGCAGCAGAAAGACCTGCCCCGAAGACAGGCCCAGTTTGGCAAAGGCCACGGAAATGGCCCCGATCTGGATGAAGGCGAAGAGAAAGACGATGAGGATGATGAACAGAACGAACATCAGCAGGGCAAAGGGAAGGAAAAAAAGAGGATTCATGACATACCCGCGTGCGTTGCATGTTGGCTTGTTACAAGGTAAGCACCTGCCTAGCAGATGGTTTCACCATTGTCATTATATGGAGGCCATCCGGTTTTGTTCACGGCCCACATGTCATCAGAAGGCGTCATCCCGGACGTGATCCGGGATCTTGCTCGACATGCCGCTATCCATGTCACTCCGACAAAGTCATTTACCCGCAAGATCCCGGCCTTCGCCGGGATGACGTACTGACAACATCGAATACGGGAAAGAATTTGAAAACTATCCGGTCCAACTCCTCGAACCCATCAACAGGTACATCCATGAAAGGAATCATTCTCGCCGGTGGCTCCGGCACCAGACTCTATCCCCTGACCCTGTCCGTGAGCAAACAACTGCTCCCTGTGTACGACAAACCCATGATCTACTATCCCCTGTCCGTGCTCCTGCTGGCGGGCATTCGGGAGATCCTGATCATCTCCACGCCCCGTGATCTCGGGTTGTTCAGGGAACTTCTGGGTGACGGGTCGTCATTGGGCATTTCCCTGACCTACATGGAACAGCCCAAACCCGAAGGCCTGGCACAGGCGTTTATCCTGGGTGAGGAATTCATCGGGGACGACAATGTCTGCCTGGTCCTTGGCGACAACATTCTCTACGGGGACGAACTTTCGAACATCCTTGGCGAGAGCTCCCGGCTGGAAAAGGGCGGGATCGTCTTCGGCTACCCGGTCAAGGACCCGGCCCGGTACGGGGTGGTGGAGTTCGACGACCAGGGCACGGTGCTGGGGATCGAGGAGAAACCCCAACGTCCCAAGTCCAAGTATGCGGTTCCCGGAATCTATTTCTACGACAATCAGGTCGTCTCCATTGCCAAGTCCCTCAAACCCTCGCCCCGGGGGGAGCTGGAGATCACCGACGTGAACAAGGTGTACCTGGAGCGGGGAGAACTCATGGTTCGCCTGCTGGGGCGCGGCTTTGCCTGGCTCGACGCCGGAACCCACGAATCCCTCCAGCAGGCCGGTACCTTTGTCCAGGCCATCCAGGACCGCCAGGGCTTCCGCATCGCCTGCATCGAGGAAATCGCCTTTGCCCGGGGCTACATCGACGCAGCCCAGCTCGAACACCTGGCCGGGTGGTACAAGAACGACTACGGAGAATACCTGAGAGAGATCGCCGGGCAGAACGGGTAATGTGACCGGTGATCAAAAAAAAACTTGAAATCTCCACGGACTTTCTCTAGGAGGTCCTTTCCGTCATTCAGACGCCCACGTAGCTCAGCAGGTAGAGCACTTCCTTGGTAAGGAAGAGGTCACCGGTTCAAGTCCGGTCGTGGGCTCCAGAAAACGAAACAAAAGGCCCCCGGCATCATGCCGGGGGCCTTTTTGGTGCCTTTGTGAGTCAGAAGGCAATCAATACAAAAATCCGAACAACCAGAGCGGTATCTTCCGCCCGAATCCCGTCTCCATCCCGTCCAGGGCCAGATAGCCGTTTGTCGCGTCCTTGATCTGACCAAATCCCTTGCCCCTGCCTCCGACTTCGAACAGGTATCTGCCGTCCACCAGAAAATCCCCCTTGGCCGGTGCCTTGAGCTCGTGATCCGGCCGGAGCATGGACATGAAAAAGGTCTCTCGTGCCGTGCCCGGATTGACTTCCGGCGCGACGGCCCCGAGCAGGTTCGGGCTGCTCAGAAAAATCTTCCCCGGCTTCTCCAGCCCGGCCAGTCCCCGTCCCGAGGCGGAGAGCCCCATGAGCAATCCACCGTCTTCCAGGTATTTGAGATAGGTCTTGAGAGTCCGCTGATCCCCGACATCCACCAATGGGCGAAGCCGGGAGAGTTCCGGGACAAAGGGGACGGAGGAACCGATGATTCTCAACAGTTTGAGGATCTTGTGCGCGCTGGCCCCGGTCAGCCGTGGATGTACCGCCATGAGATCGCTCTCCACCGTGGTGCGAACGGTCTGCTCGAGGACCTTCAGGAAAAGCTTC
>CAYWJL010000021.1:0-12985 GCA_964458145.1 uncultured Desulfovibrionales bacterium
ACCAGGGTGGGGGACACCTTTGTGCCATGTCCTTACGGTGTTCTGACTAACATGCTTCAGCGGGCCGCCCCATAAGAAGGACGCGTTTGCCGGATGAACCAATTTTTTCAGGACTCGGCACGAACAGAGTATCACCAATCCCCATGCAACCCCTACGGCACACGAGGTTTCTATCATGAGCAACGCATCCGAAAACAGTCCTTCCTGGGACAATTGCCACGCCCTGATTCTGGCCGGAGGTTCCGGAACCAGACTCTGGCCCCTGTCCCGCACCCTTCTTCCCAAACAACTTCTTCCCCTCAACGGGAAAATTTCCCTGCTCCAGCAGACCGTTTCCAGGGTGTTGAACGTCCTGGGCCCCGAACGGATCTGGGTGGTGACCAATGAGGAACATGTCTTCGAGGTTCGTTCCCAGCTCAAGGAGATCGATCCCGCCTTGGAAAAACAGGTTCTGAGCGAGCCCCTCAAGCGCAACACCCTGCCGGCCATTATCCTGGGGATGGATCGGATTCTGGAGCAGGATGAAAACGCCGTGGTGGCCGTGTTTCCCTCGGATCACGAAATCAAGGACGAGGCGCAGTGGCAGGAGGCCCTGGCTCTGGGAAAACAGCTCGCCGAACAGGATTATTTCGTCACCTTCGGCGTGACCCCGGACAAGGCCGAGACCGGATACGGGTACATCCATCAGGGGGCATCCCTCGAGCCCGGAGGCTTCGAAGTGGAGCGGTTCGTGGAAAAACCCGACCGCAAGCGGGCCGAGGAATTCCTGGCCGACGGCAACTACTCCTGGAACAGCGGGATGTTCATGTTCGGCACCGAACCCTTCCTGGAGGCCGTGCGGCAGTTCCAGCCCGAGCTGTTTGCCTGGTGGGAGGGCCGTGAAGAGCGGCCACTTGAGGACGGATACGGGACCATCCCCGAAGAGTCCGTGGATTACGGGATCATGGAACAGGCCGAGCGCATCGCCGTGGTGCCTGCGGATTTCGGGTGGGACGATCTGGGCAACTGGGAGGCCCTGCACCGCATGGGCGACAAGGACGAGGCCGGGTGCGTGGTCAGTGGTAACGTTCTTTCCCTGAAGTGCAAGGACAGCCTGCTCTATTCCTCGGGCGGCAAGCTCGCGGCCGTGGGGCTGGACAATGTGGTCGTGGTCCAGACCCGGGACGCCACCCTGGTCTGCGACAAGAACGAGGTGCAGAAGGTCAAGAATGTCGTGGAGATGCTCAAGAAGGAAGAGAGCAGTCTGGTGGAGGCCCATCTGACCGTGTATCGTCCCTGGGGCAGCTACACCATTCTCGAGGAAGGCCCTTACTACAAGATCAAGCGTCTCGAGGTCCTGCCCGGGGCCAAGCTCAGCAAACAGATGCACCACCATCGCAGCGAGCATTGGGTGGTGGTTGCCGGGACCGCCCTGACCGAGGTGGACGATACCGAATATCTGCTCACGGAAAACCAGTCCATCGACATCCCCAAGACGGCCACCCACCGGTTGGCCAATCCGGGCCGGGTGCCCGTGGAGATCATCGAGATCCAGACAGGCCCGTATCTCGAAGAGGACGATATCGTCCGGTTCGACGACGTGTACGGAAGGATCAAGGACAAGGCTGCGGAAACGCAGTGATCCGCTCATGATCAACGATGGCTGCCCGCCCGACAGGTGGGCGGCAACCATCCGAGTTCGTGAATTTTTTCATTTGCGCTTGACACCCGTTCGGGGTGTTCTATAACGTGTGCCCGAATTTTAGCCGGGCAAATGGTGGATGTTTTTTTCAAATCAGTATCCTTGGCTCGACAAAAAAGGATGCGAAATCGGGTATGGAGGTTATGAACGTGCGGAGAAAAAAAAGCTGCATCATGCTGCCCCTGTTAGTAGGGTTTGTGGCGGCAGTGGCGTTGGGGTGGTGGGGCTACCCCAAACTGGTTTTTTCCGAGAAGACACAGCCGATCAGGTTCAGTCACAGCGTGCATGTCGAAGATCAGGGCATGGGCTGTGACGAGTGTCATTATTATCGGGATGATGGATCGTATGCAGGGCTGCCGACCACGGAAAAGTGCGCCGAGTGTCACGAGGAAGCCGTGAGCGAAGATCCTGCTGAGATCGAATTTGTCGAGAAATACGTGGCCGAAGGCAAGGAAGTCCCATGGCTCGTCTACCAGAAGCAGCCCGACAACGTGTACTTTTCGCATATAGCCCATGGGGATATGGACTGTACTGATTGTCACATGGACATGTCTGAAGTGGACACCCCGCCGGTGTATCACGAGAACAGGCTGACCGGGTACAGCAAACAGACGATGAAGATGTGGCAGTGTGAGCGCTGTCATGCCGAGAACGGCGCCAGTAATGCCTGCTATGTGTGCCATAAATAAAAGAGGATAGTGAACTATGGGACTTGATCGCAGAAGTTTTATAGCGTTTTTGGCCGGCGGCACAGGCGGGATTCTCTGCACCCCTGTGGTATGGAAGGTCTTGGACGATGTTTCCATCTGGAGCCAGAACTGGCCGTGGATTCCCAAACTGCAGTACGGCGAACGGATCAACAAACCCGTTGCCTGTAAGTTCGGTGCCGATGCCTACGGTATCCTCATCGAAACCGCTGCAGGACGCCCCTTTACCGCCAAAGGCAATCCGGACCATCCCCTGAGCATGGGCGGTATCGACCCCATGGGTTTGGCCAGTGCACAGATGCTGCACAGCCCTTCACGGGTTCAGGGTCCGATGAAGAAATCCGGCAACGGATTCGAGAAAATTTCCTGGGACGAGGCCGCCAAATTGCTGGCCTCCAAGGTCAAGAGTGCGGGCAGCGATGTCTGTGCCATCACCGGTGACGAGACCGGGACGACCGCGGACATTCTGGCCGGTCTGCTGGCCGGTCTGGGATCCGACAAGTGTTTCCTCATGCCCGGCGAAACCGCCCCGGCCGCCAAGGCCTGGAAGATGCTCGGCGGACAGGGAACACCCGGTTATGATATCGAGAATGCGGATTTCGTGCTCAGCCTGGGTGGAGACATCAACGAAACCTGGGGCACCGTGGTTCGCAACGGCAAGGCAATGGCTGAAAACAAGGCCAAGCTCGTCTACGTGGGTGCGGTCCAGAAACCCGGTACATCCATTCCGACCAAGACCTGGGTTGCCTGTAAGCCGGGTCGCGAGTCTCTGGTAGCTCTGGGCGTTGCAGCCTATGTGCTCAAGGCCGGTAAGGGAATGGGCATGCCCGGATACGCGGCGTTCAGGGATTTCGTCACCTCGACCAATCCGCCGTCCCGTATTGCCACGGCAACCGGTGTTTCCGAAGCTTCCATGAAGATGCTGGCAGCAGAACTCTTGCGCGCCAAGCGGCCTCTGGTCCTCACCGGTTCGGAAATCGGACAGGGAACCGACGCATTGAGTGCAGCCGTGGGCCTCGCTCTGAACATGATCCTCGGCAGGGTCAACGCCAGGGGCGGCATCAAGGACATTCCTTTTGCCCCGCAGGTCGTTGCAGGTGCACCGTCCAGGGACGAACTGCTCTCCCGCGATGTTGTCGGATATGTCCAGGCCGTTGCCAATGGCAAGGCCAAGGCTGCCAAGGTGACTCTGGTGGTGGACGCCAACCCTGCCTACGCCCTGCCGCAGCCTGACGTGACCGCCAAGGCTCTGGAAAAGAGCGGCTTTGTTGTGAGCTTTGCCACCTTCATGGACGAAACGGCCGCCAAGGCCGACCTCATCCTGCCCGCCTCCTATTTTCTCGAGGCCATGGATGACGTGTATACACCCTTTGGCTCCGGCCAGGCCAACTACACGGTCTCGCCCGCCATTGTCGAACCTGTTTTCGACACCAAGCCTGCCGGTGACGTACTCATCGAGCTGGCCGCAGCAACGGGCGTGGATCTGGGCGTCGGCTCCTTCGAGGACGCTGCCAAGGCCAAGGCCGACGGGCTGGGTGCCGACTGGGACGCTCTCACTGAAGGCACGGCCTGGGTATCCGAAGTATCCAACGGTGGATACGGTTTGACCCTGTGGAACGATGGGCTCCGCGCTCTGGGCATCCCCCGTGCGGCCGGCGACCTCGTGCTTTCCCCCATGGCCAAGCTGCACCTCGGAACAGCGGGCATGCCCACCTCGCCTTTTGGTGTCCTGACCATCAGGGATACGGAGCTCAAGGACAACGTCCTGTGCGCTCAGATGAACAGCGCCACGGCCGGAAAAATCGGCGTCAAGGCCGGACAGGCCGTCACGGTCAAGAGCGGGGCCGGTTCCTGCAAGGCCGTTGTTTCCCTGTCCGAATCGCTCATGCCCGGTGTGGTCGCCATGCCCCTCGGGTTCGGCCACACGGCCTGGGACGAGTTTGCCAAGAACAAGGGCGACAATGTGTACAAGCTGATGGAAATAAAGCCTGAACCCGGGACCGGTATGTCCGTGTTCGGCAATCCCCAGGTACAAATCACCAGGGCCTAAGGAGAGAGGTAGTCCATAATGGAGCATAAAGAATCGAAAATCCGCTGGGGCATGGTCGTTGACCTGGACAAGTGTACGGGCTGCGGTGCCTGTATGGTTTCCTGCGAGGCCGAGAACAACATCGCCCCGACCCCTGATTCATCCAACAAGCTGCGCACGCTTTCTTGGATGCTTGTGTACGAATTGACCAACGGCAAAGCCTATCCCGATCACGACGTGGCCTATCTTCCCCGTCCGTGCATGCAGTGCGGCAAGCCTTCGTGCATGACCGTCTGCCCGGTCACGGCCATCGACAAGAACGAGGAAGGCGGGATCGTCAGCCAGATATATCCCCGTTGCATCGGCTGCCGGTATTGTATGGCAGCCTGCCCGTACCACGCCCGGTACTTCAACTGGTTCGATCCCATCTGGCCCGAAGGTCTGGAAAAGACTCTGACCCCCAACGTTTCCGTGCGTCCCCGTGGTGTGGCCGAAAAGTGTACCTTCTGCCATCACAAGTTTGCCGAGGCCAAGGAGCTGGCCAGGGCCGAAGGGCGTGATCCCAACCATCTGGAAGAAGGCGATTACATCCCTGCCTGTGTGGCTGCCTGTCCCAACGGGGCCATGCATTTCGGTGATCTGAACAACCCCGAGCACACGGTCCACAAGATGGCTCATGAAAAGTACGCTTTCAGACTCCTGGAACGGTTGGGCACCGACCCGCAGGTCTACTACTATTCCAAAAGGGAGTGGGTCCGCCGTCAGGGTGACAACTACCTCAAAACCGAAAAGACCAAGGGAGCGTAGGCAATGATTGATAAAGCTTGGATACCCGAAGGGGTACAACGGTGTTCAATTGGAAAGTTCCTGGTCTTGCTGGCATTCTTCGGGATCTTTCTCGGTTGGGGCCTGTATGGGGCCTTTGTCGTCCTTTCCCAGGGGATAGGAACCACCGGCCTGGACAACTACTTTGGATTCGGTCTGTGGATCACCTTTGACCTGGCGGTCATCGCCCTGGGCGCAGGAGCCTTTTTCACCGGTTTTCTGCGTTACATCCTGCGCATCGACCAGCTCAAGAACATCATCAACCTTACGGTCATCATCGGCTTCCTCTGCTATTCGGGAGCCATGCTGGTCCTGGTTCTGGATATCGGACAGCCGCTTCGGGCCTGGTTCGGATACTGGCATCCCAATGTCCATTCCATGCTCACAGAAGTTATCTTCTGTATCACTTGTTATTGTACCGTCCTGATCATCGAGTACGTACCCCTGATCCTTGAAAACCGGGTCATCAACAAGAACCGGTTCCTGCATCACCTGGCCCACAACTTCCATGTGTACATGCCGCTGTTTGCCGGTATCGGTACATTCCTGTCCTTCTTCCACCAGGGTTCCCTGGGCGGGATGTACGGTGTGCTCTTCGGACGCCCCTATGCTTTCCGTGAAGGATTTTTCATCTGGCCGTGGACCTTCTTTCTGTTCGTTGCCTCGGCCATCGCTTCAGGGCCGTCTTTCACCATTCTGGTGAACAAGCTCATGGAGCTCATGTCCGGCAAGAAGCTGGTCGACGATGCCACCAAGGAACTCATGGCCAAGATCTCCGGCCTTCTGCTCTGCTTCTACATCTTCTGGAAGATCCTGGACACATGGGCATGGGCCAACGGCCTGCTCCCCAAGGAAGGGTTGACCTTTGATCAGATGTTCTACGGCGTCGCCTTCGGCAAATGGCTCCTGTGGTCCGAGCTGTTCTTCTGCGGCGTCATTCCTGCCATCATGCTGGTGGTCCCGGCCATCCGCAAGATCCATGCTCTGATGTATCTCGCGGCTCTGCTCAACTGCACCGGCATCATCATCAACCGGTTCGTACAGACGGTTCAGACCTCGGCCCATCCGGTCATGCCTTTCGATGTCTGGCAGATCTACATCCCCAACTGGGCGGAGTGGTCCACCTCCCTCATGATCGTGGCCTACGGGGGACTCCTCATGAGTCTGTCCTACAGGTATCTGCCCATCTTCCCCAAGGAAAAGGAACTCAACTCCTAGATCGCTTTCCTTCGGGTTTTATTGCATTGCGAACAAGGCCGCCATTTGGCGGCCTTGTTTTTTTTGAGAAAAAGCCCGGGGTTTCCATCACTTGCCATCACGAGTCTGCCCGTGGTTTGCCCGGCATAAGGGGGCATGGGAAGCCGCACTCTATAAAAAGAATTTTGGCGTAATGGCGAGTAAAATAAAGAAAACAAAAGCATCTCCTGTGGAAAATTTCTGCCGTACAGACCGATACCCTCTCCAATCCCCGTGATGCCCGGGATGGCGGGGAATGAATGTACACATCTCGGGTGGTCGATCCTCCACCAAAAAACGAAATCGTTGTTGCCAAAAGGAAAACGGATCTATAGAAATATGCCCTTTGTCAGCATTCCTTCAGACCGCCCGCAAGGGAAATTGCGGCAATCCGGTGCGACTCCGGAACGGTTCCGCCACTGTGAGCATTCAGCCTGTCCAGGACACATGCACAGGCCATAAGGATGCGAGTCAGACGCCCGACCTGAAGTGTCTCCATGCCCGGTCCCGCCAGGGGTGCCCGGCCTGAGAAATCCATTCATGTTCCAATCAGAGACTGCCGTTCTCTGGTTCATTTCTTCCCGAATCATCCAATCTCCATCGTGCCGGGGCACCCTTTCGTTACCATGCGATTTGTACCGTGGCGTGTCTTTTTGCGTGCGATGCCGGATGATCTCGGATCAACCATTCAAGGGGAATCATAGTGCCCGGAATTCAGACCAAACATATCATCAAACGCGACGGATCCATTGCCGAATGGGATTCGGCCAAGATCCAGTCCGCCATCCACAAGGCTCTCAAGGCCCAGAAGATTAACGATATCCTGCTGGCCAGACGATTGACCAAGCGGGTGGAGCAATTGCTCGAAGGAGACGATTGCCCCCATATAGAAGATGTCCAGGACAGGGTCGAGCAGGTCCTGGTGCAGCAGAACCTGCCCAAGGTGGTCAAGGCCTACATCCTGTACCGGGACAGCCGCAGGCGCGCCAGAGAGGCCGAGGCGGATTTTGTGCGCGACACCATTGACGGATATGTTCAGGAGTTCGACTGGCGTTCCAAGGAAAATTCCAATGTCAGCCACTCGTTTCAGGGGCTCATCCTGCACACATCGGGGTCCGTCCAGGCACGCTACGCGCTGGAGGCCTTTCCCGAGCATATCAGACAGGCCCATCGCAACGGGTATTTTCACATCCACGATCTCTCCTTCGGCCTGGCCGGATATTGTGCCGGGTGGAGTCTCAAGGATCTGCTCCTCGAAGGGTTCAACGCTCCGGGATTCTGTTCCAGCAAACCGCCCAAGCATCTGGACTCGGCCCTCATGCAGATGGTCAATTTTCTGGGGACCCTGCAGAACGAATGGGCCGGTGCCCAGGCTTTCAACAACATCGATACATTGCTCGCCCCGTATATCGAATTGGACGAACTCTCCTACGAACAGGTCAAGCAGGAGATGCAGAAGTTCATCTTCAATCTGAACACCACCTCCCGCTGGGGAGGGCAGAGCCCGTTCACCAATTTCACCATGGATCTGCACTGCCCCAAATCCATGGCCGACGAGCCCGTGGTCATCGGCGGGAAGTACCATGACAGCCACACCTACAAGGATTTCCAGAAAGGCCAGGACCTGTTCAACAGGGCTTTTCTGGAGGTCATGCTCGAGGGTGATTCCCACGGAAAGATCTTTTCCTACCCCATTCCCACCTACAACGTGACGCCGGATTTCCCCTGGGAGAGCGAGGTGGGGGAACTGCTTCTGCAGGTGACCGCCAAGTACGGAGCCCCCTATTTCCAGAACTTCCTCAATTCCGATATCTCACCCGAGGACGTCCGTTCCATGTGCTGCCGGCTGCAGATGGATCTGCGCGAGCTGCGCAAGAAGACCGGGGGACTCTTCGGGTCGGGCGACATGACCGGATCCATCGGCGTGGTCACCCTGAACCTGCCCAAATACGCTTTTTTGGCCAGGACCGAGGACGAGTTCCTGGATCTGATCACCGAGCATGCCGAACTGGCCAGTGAGGCGCTGGAGCTCAAGCGCAAGACCATATCCGCTTTTCTGGAACGCGGTTTCTACCCCTTTACCCAGCGGTATCTGAAACAGGGTTTCAAGAATCATTTCTCGACCATCGGGCTTGTCGGCGGGCACGAGGCCTGTCTCAACCTCATCGGCAAGGGGATAGACACCGATCGCGGCAGGGAGCTCATGCAACGGGCTCTGGACCATCTCCGTGCCCTCATGACCCGCTTTCAGGAGAAAACAGGCAACCTGTACAACCTCGAAGCAACTCCGGCCGAGGGGACCTGCTACCGGTTGGCCAAGATCGACCGCTCCACCTACGGAGACCGTATCCTGGCTTCGGGAGGGGATGATCCCTATTACACCAACAGCACCAACCTGCCGGTGGACGCCACCCCCGACGTGTTTCAGGCCCTGGAGCACCAGAACTGTCTGCAGACCCTGTATACCGGGGGCACGGTGTTTCACTGCTATCTCGGGGAAAACGTCAAGGATCTCGAGGCGCTCAGGAAGCTCATCATCCGGGCCATGACCAAGACCAAGATCCCGTATATATCCATCACTCCGACCTTCAGCGTCTGCCAGGAACACGGGTATCTGTCCGGTGAACATTTTTCCTGTCCGGAATGCGGGAGAGATTGCGAGGTCTACACCAGGGTGACGGGCTTCTACAGGCCGGTGACCAAGTTCAACAAGGGCAAGGCCGCCGAGTACCGTGACCGGGTGACCTACAAGATCGCCTGATAGTCCCATGGTGTCCGATGTTCCGGGGGTGCCCGGGGTATCGGGCGATACGGGGGAACGTTGCAAGGAGAAGATGCAAAATGAACGGGTGGGAATTGTTGCGTGGAATCGCCCCGGTCAGTCTGTGCGACTGGCCGGAACATGTCTGCTCGGTGCTCTTTTTCGGGGGGTGCAATCTGCGTTGCCCCACATGTCACAATGGGGCCATTGCCTGGCGGCCCTGGACACTGCCTGCTCTGTCCCGGGAAGATATTCTGAATGATCTGTCCAAACGACGGACCTGGTTGGACGGGATCGTGGTCACCGGAGGCGAGGCTTCCATTGTCCCGGGCATCGAGACCGTGTTCGTGGAGCTTGGAAAGATCGGACTGCCCATCAAGCTGGATACCAACGGCATGCGACCGGACCTCGTGCGAAGGTTTCTTGAATCGGACCTGGTGGAGTGCTTTGCCGTGGACGTGAAAGGACCGTGGGAGATGTATCCGACATTGACCGGGAACAGGGTGGAACCCGAGGAGGCCCGCGAGGATCTGGCAACCATCTTTGCCATGGCCGAGGAGTACCCCGACCGGTTCTATTTCCGGTGTACCCGGGTTCCCTGTCTCTCGGAGGAAGCTATCGAAACGACCCGTTCGTATCTGCCTGAGGGCTTCAGCCTCACCCTGCAGGAGTATATCGAGCCGCCGACGGACGACGTTGTGGCTGGGGAATTCCCGGACATGGCGACCATCCTTCCTGCAAACGATTTTTTACCCCGATACGATCATGCCTGAAAAAATCCAGAAACGAGACGGACGCCTGGAGACCTGGTCCGTGGACCGGATCGCCAAGGCCATTTTCAAGTCCCTGAATGCCAGCGGGATCAGAGATCCCCTGCTTGCCAGAAGGCTGGCTCAGAACGTGGAAGAGCATCTCGCCGAGGTTGCCGTTCCCGAGCAGGAGGATGTCCAGGACATGGTCGAGCAGGTTCTCATGGAATCCCGACTCTACTCCGTGGCCAGAAAGTACATCCTGTACCGGGAAAAGCGGCGGGGCATCAGGAGTCAGGATCAGGCCTTTCTCGACGTGACGGACACCATCGATACCTACGTGAACAACGGTGAGGGCAGGGGATGGGACCCGACCGGATCGCATTCCTTCCGGGGGTTGTCCAGGCATCTGTCCGGGTCGGTCCAGAAGCGCTATGCCCTGGAACAATACCCCGAAGAGATCCGCATGGCCCATGAGAACGGCTATCTGCACATCCACGATCTCTCCTTCGGCATGGCGGGCTACTCGGCATGCTGGGATCTGCGGACGCTTCTTTGTAAGGGATTCGGCTTCAGGGGAGTGACCGCCTACGGCCCTGCAGATCATCTCGACACGGCCCTTGGTCAGATCATCTCATTTCTGGGGGCCATGCAGGGCGAATGGGCCAAAGCCCAGGTTTTCAGCCATTTCGACACCATTCTCGCACCCTTTGTGCGGGAGGATGGACTGGACTATCCCGGGGTTCGTCATCTGGTGCGCAATTTCATCCTAGCTCTCAATTCCTTTTCCCGGGGCAGCGAACACATTCCCAACTGTTCGCTGGGGCTGGACGGCGAGCCCCCCGAAAACCTGAGCCAGGTCCGGGTCGGTGTGCCCGGCGTGTGTCAGGAAACGACCTATGGCGAGTATAGGCACGAGGTCGGCATGCTCAACAAGGCCGTGTGCGAGGTGGTCCTTGCGGGCGATCACCTGGGGCAACCTTTTGGATCACCGGTCCTTTTCAATGATCTGGGTGCCGGATTTTCCTGGAGCAGCGAGTGGGGTGATCGCATCGTTCGTCTGGCCGAACAGGGACGCTGCCCCTATCTGCGGCTGCCGGACCAAAGGGTGACGGGGAAACGCAAGGAAGCTGACGCCACTGGTTCAGGCTGCGGATTTCCTTACGGGATGGACACCATGGCCGGGGCCATAGGGGCCGTTTCCCTGAACCTGCCCAAGCTCGCCTATCTGGCCGGTCGGGAATCGGATTTTCTCGATCTCATCGGGGAATATGCGGAGTATGCCAGGCAGGCACTGGAATTCAAGCGGAAGTTCATCCTCGATTACATGGACAGCGGGATGTTTCCCTATTCGACGCACTATCTCGAGAACGGGCTGAGGGATCACTGCAGCATGCTGGCCATTCTCGGAGGTCACGAGGCGTGCATGAATCTGCTCGGGACGGGGATCGAATCGCGTCAGGGAAGTGCGCTCATGGGCAAGGTTCTCCATCGGCTGTCAGGGATAACTGCGGATTTTTCCAGGGAAACAGAGACGCTCTATGTCGTGACCACGTTGGCGGACAACAGGGCCTGCAGGCGATTGGCCGGGATAGACCAGGAGCTGTACGCGGAGATCGCTTTTTCCAATAACGGCAGCCCCCACTATACCAACGGCATGAGCCTGCCCACGGGCCATGATCTTTCTCTGGATGCGGAAATCGAGCACCAGGCGCGGCTCGGAGCACGTTTCCCCGGCTGTCCGGTGCTGGATATCGCGTTGGCCGGGCGGGCCGATCCCGCAGAACTTCCTTCGATATTTCAAAAGGTTTCCACCTATCCGGGCATCTGCCTCATGCGTATCCACTGATGCGGTGCGTGGATGATCGAACATGCGCGAAAAGGGGGAAAAAGAGACTGGATACCGGGAAGAAAAACAGGTATGTGGCCTTGTCATGCTAGGTGGTAGGATGGTCCGGACACGCGAAAATGATTTCAGGCAGGCGAGGGGCACATGCTGATCCGATGTTGGGGGGCCAGGGGGTCCATTCCGGTTTCCGGAAAGATGTTTGAACGATATGGGGGCGATTCGCCGTGTATCGAGGTCAGGGACCGCTTTGGAGGATGCCTGATCATCGATTGCGGGACCGGCATGCGGCGGCTGGGTATGCAGCTCATGCAGGAGAACCTCGAGGAGTTTTCCCTGATCATGACCCATTTTCATTGGGATCATGTTCTGGGCTTTCCCTTTTTCAGGCCCCTGTACAGTCCTTCCACCAGGATGACTCTGTACGGATGGCCGGCGGTCCAGGGAGATGTGCAGCAGAAGCTCTACCATGTCATGGCCCCGCCGCATTTTCCCGTACCGGCCCGCGACATCAGCGCGGAGATCACCACGGTCCTGTGCGAGGAGACAAGCCTGGACGTGGGCGGGCTGCATATCGAGACCATACCCCTGAACCATCCCAACCAGGGTCTCGGGTTCAGGATCACGGAGAACGGCAGGTCCTTTGTCTTTCTGACCGACAACGAGTTGGACGAACCGTATGAACAAGGATCGTCCTATGATGAGTTTGTCGCTTTTTGCCGGGATGCGGATCTTCTCGTGCACGATGGCGAATACACCAGGGAGGAGTACGAACTGACCCGTACCTGGGGGCACTCCCGGTATGTGGATGCCCTGCGATTGGCCGAGGATGCCTGCGTGGCCAGGCTCGGTCTGTTTCACCACAATCAGGCCCGGACCGATGACGAGGTCGATGAGATCGTGCAGGAGTGCCGTGAGCATCTTGCCGCAAGAAAGAGTTCCATCGACTGCTTTGCCGTTGCCCAGGACATGGAAATGTCTCTGGTCTGAGCTCCTTATTCTCAAAGAAAGAACTGGTAGGTCCAACGCATTCGAGGCTGGTCCGTGTGAACGGATCAGCCTTTTTTTCATGGTTCCATGGCAACGGGACCGAAACAGGAGCAGGCTATGGGCGGGGTCTGCGCGGTTTGTGGTCGATGGCCCACTTGGCG
>CAYWJL010000022.1:0-2264 GCA_964458145.1 uncultured Desulfovibrionales bacterium
GAACGGTTCATGGTTCACAAAGGCCGCTTCAATCATCTCGTTCGCAGGGCCATCTATAGCCGGGTTCGTGTCCTCCTGGGATTTCTCGTCATTGCTTTTGTGTATCCGGACCAGAGCTTCCTGGATCAGCTCGGGACCGACCAGAAGCAATTCATCGCCGTGGTAAAGGGGAATCAGGTGGTCGCTGCCTCCACCCCTCTCGACCTGGGCGATCTCGAGGCGACCCGGCTCATGCATCATCGGGATATCCGTACCTCCATCGATGGCAAGTCCACCCATTTTCTCGTGGAAAAGACCGTCCTGGATTTTTTTGACGGGGACTTGACCCTCTACCTCCTCCGGGATCTCGAGCCGATCCAAAAACCCCTGCAAAGGCTCGGGATCATCCTCCTCGTCTTTTCTTTCCTGGTAGCCTGCGGGTGTTTTGGTTTTTATGTATACATCAAACGTCGCATCATTGTACCCATTGTGTCTCTTTCCCAGGCAGCCCGTGATATCCGTGAAACCGCTTCCATCGCCCCCCTTGAAAAACTCGTCTATCTCACTCCCTCACGGGATGAGATCGGCTCCCTCATCAAGTCGTTCAAAGCCCTGGTCGGTTACCTGAACACGGCCCGCAGGGAAGCCGAATCCGTCAGTGAGATGAAGGATGCGTTTCTGGCCACGGTCAGTCACGAGGTGCGAACCCCCCTGAACGGCATCTACGGGATGACGCAGCTTCTCCAACGCTCCGGCCTCACGGCAAGACAGGAGCGGTATGCTTCCAATATGCTCATTTCCATTCACAATCTTTTGAGCATCATCAATGACGTTCTCGACATTTCCAAGGTCAAGGCCAAGGGGTTTTCCATCCACGAGCAGCAGGTCGATTTGCCGGAATTGCTTGCGTCCATCCACCAGGCCCACCTTCCCGTGGCTCAGGCCAAAGGCCTGGGTATGCCCTTTGAGTGTGATGACATCCCGGGCCATGTACGAACCGATCCTTTGCGGTTGCAGCAGGTCCTGAATAATCTCGTGTCAAACGCTCTCAAGTTCACTGATTCCGGCTATGTTCTGCTCCGGGCTGAGCTCGTTTCCCATGAGGAATCTGCTTCGCGTTGTCAGATCCGGTTTACCGTGGAAGACTCGGGCATTGGTATTCCTCCCGACCGCCAGGGGTCCATTTTCCAACCGTTTATCCAGGTCGACAACGGCTTGGCCCGTAAGTATCCGGGAACAGGTCTCGGCCTGTCCATCGCTGCTGAAATTGTGGCGTTGCTGGGAGGGGACAGGATTCTCCTCACGAGCACGCCGGACAAGGGAAGTACCTTCTCCTTCATCCTGGATCTTCCCATGCAATCAGACGCCCTCGAAGAAGCTGATGACCCTCCTCATGACCGTAGGGATGCCCCGGTCCCGAGCCCCTCTCTCCCACCGACCACCTTTCAGGACCTTTCCATCCTGGTTGCCGAGGACAATCCCATGAATCAGGAATTGGTCGTTGAGATTTTCGAGGTTCTGGGAATTTCCGATTATCACCTCTGTTCCAACGGTCAGGAGACCCTCGATGCCCTTTTTGCCGGGCCGAACCGGTATGATGTGCTGCTCCTGGATATCCAGATGCCCGGCATGGACGGTTTTACCGTTGCAACCACCCTCCGCGCTCGTGGGTGTGAGATCCCTATCGTCGCCATGACCGGTCTGGCCAGTGACAAGGACCGTGAAAAAAGTCGCCTGAGCGGAATCGATCATTTTTTGAGCAAACCCTTCACCCTGGACGACCTGGAAGCGATCCTCAAATCCCTTTCGTAAGCTTCACGGCGTCTTGTTTCCTTATTTCACCGTTTTCATGTCCCGCTCACAATACAACAGGGCGATATCCCGCTTTACAGATAGTGTAAGCGGAATATCGCCCTGAGCACATGGAGACGTTTTTTCGTTCACTCCTCAAGATGACGTTTGGAAGTCATCAGAAACGAAGAGCTATCCGACCGAAATTACATTTTTTTATCCCTGACGATCATCTGTTCCTTGCGCAAGGGGCACCATTCGGGACGTTTTTTTTCTTCGGCCGGGATTTCCTGATAGACCACAGAGGCGACCTTGCATGTTCTCTTACCGTCAGCCACCTGATGAAAGGGGCAGTCTTCGCACCTACTGACTACAAAAATCATGTTCATTCTCCTGGTTTTGTACGAGTATCTCGTGGTGACGAAACAAATTTCGTGTATGGTTGCGCAGGTACGTGACGATGTGGCTCGTCTGGCATCCTGCTGAATTTTTTC
>CAYWJL010000022.1:2274-9686 GCA_964458145.1 uncultured Desulfovibrionales bacterium
GGATGGCCAGAATGAACGGGACCAGTACCGGAACCAGACAGGTCAGGATGATTCCGTTGATCACCGAGGTCATGGCGTATTCCTTGCCCGAAAATTTGACGATGATGGGCAGGGTCGTGTCCATGGTCGTTGCACCGCCGCTTGCAATGGGTCCCAGGGGGCCGGCCAGGCGGACCATGATGGGGGCCGCCAGTATGGTGGTCACTTCTCTGACGATGTTCGCCACCAGGGCGATTGTTCCCAGTTCATCCCCCCGGAGCTGGGAAATGAGCACGCTGGAGAGACTGTAGTACCCGAATCCCGCACCTACCGCAGCCCCACCGATCACGTCGATGTCCGTCAGGACCAGGGATACGGCAGCCCCGCCCACAATGGACCCCACGACCACGGCAACGGGCACGATGAGATCCTTTTTCCCGACCTTCAGGATGTTTTGCAGGAATTTCCCGTCGCTTCCCATGCCCATTCCCACAAGAAAAATGAGCACGTACAAGGTCCCCATTTCCAGGGATGCTGTCAGGTATTCCTCGGGTACGAGCCTGTACAGCCCGCCGAGGATTCCGGCCACGAAAAATCCGATGAGCACGCAGGTATCTTTCATTGACGACCGATCCGGATCCTGGTGAGGAAGAAGATACATGCAATGCTCGCCCCAAGGGCAGAGAGAGCCAGAATGAGACCGTTGAGACCCAGATGCGGCAGGTCGGCCATGAGTTTATCGTCAACCCCCAGAGAGAGCCCAAGGATGAACAAGAGGGCGTACAGGGCCATGTCCGCCAGTCGTGCCCCCAGCCGGAGCAACCGGTGCCTGCCGCGCATGGCAAAGCCCAGGGCTATTCCCGCAATGAATATTGAGATAATCGTCAACATCGTGTATACTATTTCCTCGTCCTGATTCTGTATGGTATAAAGATTGTGCGGCCAGGCCGCTTAGAAACCCCGGGAGGTCTTATGCGTCAGTTCTGTTTTTCTCGCGTGTGTTCCGTTATCACTCTGTGTGTTTTTTTCGCCGTGTGCGGGTGCGCGTCCCTCGGTACCCCACCCCTTGTGCACCCTTCACGGTTGGGCATGGAACTCGATATTTCCGCCATTCTCGATCATGCTGAAAACTATACCGTCTATTTTTCCGCAAGGTCCTTCAATCCTTCGGCCCTCCTGTTCGTGCCGAAAGATTCTCCGTATACCGTGATCCCTGAGAAACGAGGCATGGGGGAGGGATGGAATCCGGTGGAGGACAAAACCGCTATCACCACTATGGTGGGTATCATCGAAGACAGAGACCGGCTCGAGCACCCCGTGCTCAAGGCCTTGCTCCGTCCGCTGGAGCGTGGGGTGGAGCCGACAGCCGCTGATGTTCTCGGGTATGTCTACAGTTGCAAATCAACCTACGCACGTCCGGTGGATGATGGGCCAAATGCCTACAAGGTCTATCAGATCCCCGAGATCCCGCGTATGGGTGACAGGGATGACGAGATTTTATGGTGGCGGGGAGGCTTCAGGCCCTGATCCGAGCATGGCCGTCATAGTCAGCACGCATGCGTTCCATGCGTCATGGAGGATCCACCACTCGTCCGCCAGAAGGGCCACGCGTCTAGGCAGATAGCCTGATTTTCCTCGTGAATCGTCATCCTTTCGTTGACAGTCATACAAAATCTCAGCTAACCGGATACAACGTCTCATAAAACGGTGCACAGTATAGTGCGACGTCGTATCGAAAACTTCCGAGTTGTTTTTCGACGTGTATGATGCAGAACCCCTTGCCCATGTACCCCCTTTTTGGAGAGGAAACCATGAACGACTGGCTCAGTCTGACCGCCATGGCCCGACGCCTTCAGATCCCGGAACCTACAGCGCGTCGATATGCCAAGCTTTTTTCCGATTATCTCCCCCATCGCAAGGTCGGGCGCATGACCATGTTTGCTCCTGACGCAGGGCCTATCCTGACCCGCATATCCCAGCTCTATGCTGACGGCCATAAAAAGGAAGAGGTCGACACCATTCTCAAGGACGAGCTGCCTAAAACCATCGACGTCGACGCGGCCTCCGTGGCGGAAAATCAGTCTCTGGTCAGAACTGACAATTCCGTGCTTCAGGAAAAACTTTTTCAATTTTTGGAAATCGTCAGTGACCAGAGCAAGAAGATCGATGCCCTTATGGAGCGTGACAACCAGACGTCAGCGACCATTGCCCGTCTGGAGGATGAGCTTGCCACGGAAAAAGCCCATCGAGAGAACCTGGAAAAAACGTCATCCCAGTATAAGCAGGCGCTATGCACACTTTACCGGGGATACAAGGATCATCACTCTCTCATTGAAGCCCTTCGTGAGCACCCCGCTGCGGGTGGGGCTACGCCCGATATCGACCGAATCAGCAATCGCCTGACCCATCTCGAAGACATGTTTCTCGAAGACATGGGCAAGTTGCAGAAGATGATGAACCATGTTTTGAAAGGTCAATGAGAGTGGTGTAGCTTGAACTCGTTGGCCTCGCCCTACTCCCAGGCTGTGATCCGGGGAAGGTCTATGGATTCCAGACTGGCCTCGAGATCCTTGCGTGTAACAGCTGCCGTCCCCACCTGCCCGACAACGACACCGGCCGCGCAATTGGCGACCACGCAGCTTGTGAGCAGGTCCACACCGCTGCTCAGGCAGAGGGCCAAGACGCCGATGACCGTATCTCCGGCCCCGGTGACATCATAGACATTCTGAGCGACCGTCGGGATATGCATGGTTTCCCGATCCTTCCCGAACAGTGCCATCCCCCTGCTTCCCAGCGTGATGAGCAGGTTTTTCAGCCGCTTGTCGCGCAGGATCCTCCTGCCCACTTCCAGAATTTCCGGGATCGACCCCATGGGGCCGTGTGCGCTTTCGCCGGCCTCCCTGGCATTGGGGGTCATGAGAAAATGCCCCCTGTACAGCGGATAGTTTTCGATTTTGGGGTCCACGAGAATCTTGTCCAAGCCTTCCCCGTTTGCCAATGTCTCCAGGAGATCGGCCGAGATGACTCCCTTGCCGTAATCCGAGACCACCGCCACGTCATACCCTGACCCGAGGGACGCAAGCACCGACCGGAACCGCTTCCAGGTTCCGGAAGACATCTCCCGTTTTTTTTCCTGATCCACCCTGAGCATCTGCTGGTTTCCGGCAATGATCCTCGTCTTGATGGTTGTCGGCCGCAGGGACGTGGTCAGTTCATGGGTGATGCCGTCACTGTCGAGCATTTCGGCTATTTTTTTTGCCCGCTGCATCGGCTCCGACGATGGAGACCAGGCACGGTTCCCCTCCAAGGGCCTTGATGTTGCGGGCCACATTGCCGGCACCCCCCAGTTTCCAGGATTCCCGCTCCACCTGAACCACGGGGACCGGGGCTTCGGGAGAGATTCTGTCCACACGGCCCCACTGATAGTGGTCGAGCATGCAATCGCCTACGATGAGAACGGGTTTGCCCTGGAGGCGTGTGAGGCCTTCGAGCACATCGTTTTTGTCGACGTATACCATGCCTGTCTACTCCTCGTTCCCGATACTTCCCGCGCCGTGTTCCATGATTCGCATCACCCGTTCCCGTTCTTCGGCAGTGGCATAGGAAAGGGTGATCGATCCCTTGGCCGGACCACCGTTGACCCTGAGGGTCAGTCCCTTGCGTTTGCCCAGTGCTCTTTCCATGGTTGCCTTGCATTCCTGGCAGAAGCGTTTGGTTGCCGCCCTGCACGTCGCATCGTCACCCATCGTTCCGGAATCGTCGGCAGCGTTGAGCCGGCGCACCAGAGCCTCGGTCTGCCTCACGTTGAGATGCTCCTTCACTACCTGGGTATGGGCCTTTTCCTGTGCTTCCTGTGTCTCGAGAGATAAATAGGCCCGTGCATGACCCGAAGAGATGATTTTTGCGGCAATATCCTTCTTGATGCCTTCGGAAAGGTGGAGCAGACGCATGCTGTTGGCCACGGCCGAGCGGCTCTTGCCCACCCGTTTGGCGAGTTCTTCCTGACTCAATCCAAGTTCCTGCTTGATCCGGTCCAACCCCATGGCCTCTTCTACGGGATTCAAATCTTCGCGCTGCAGATTTTCGATGAGGGCAATGGCCAGGGTTTCCTTGTCATCGATGTCGCGAACCAGTGCCGGGATGGTGGTCAGATCGGTACGTTGGGAAGCACGCCATCTCCGCTCGCCGGCTACGATCTCGTACCCGTAACGCTCTCCGGATCGCGGGCGGACCAGGATGGGCTGGAGAACGCCCTGGTTCCGGATCGATCCGGCCAGATCGTCCAGGGCTTCCTCGACGAATTCCTGCCTGGGTTGGGAAGGATTGGGAAAGATGTCATCAAGGGGGATCTCCCTGATTTCCATCCGTTCGTCAGCTTCGTTCCCACCACTGCCTTTGAGCAACAGGTCCAGTCCCTTGCCAAGTCCTCTGGTTTTGACGCTCATTTCGCTACCTTGCTTTTTCGTGTACCATGGTTATAAACCGAAATCCGTAGTGAATCGAACCGCTCCCCTTTCTTTGCATCGCAGCGAAACCGATTCGTGCACTGATCGTACGTTTTTTTCTGTGGAGGGCAGGATGTCTTCTGTTCCCCGTTTGTACAACACTCACTCATGGAGTCTTTGATTATGGACAAAAAGAAAAATATAACAGCTCTTTATGACAAGCAGGGAAGCATGTTCGGCATGTTCATCTCTCCGGAACTCTGGTCCGCCATTCACAAGGACGTTCAGCCCATCATCGACAAGTATCTGGACAAGACTGAGAAGCCCATGCCCGAGCCCATGGACGACTGGAACCGGCTCATGGATTTCTGGGATTTTGCCTATGAGGTGGACATGGATGTGGCCTGTGAACTCTGCGGCAGCTCCACCGAAGACTGGATGGCCGACGAACCCAGAAAATTTCGTCTCAAGGCTGCCAATATCGGAGGGTTGACCTGTTTTGAGTGTCAGTCCTGCAAGGCCAGGATCAGTAAGCAGCATTTCAAAGACAAGATATCCTGCTCCTGCACCCCTTTCTGTGAGAAAAAATAAGTTCGACTATCCCCTTTCCAGGACTTCACGGGCCAGGGTGATGTAGGCCTGGGTGCCCGTGGATCGGATATCATAGGTAATGGCAGGCTTTCCGTGGCTTGGTGCTTCGGAAAGTCTGACATTTCTGGGTATCTTGGTCGTGAAGGTTTTATCCGGAAAATAGGTCCTTACTTCGCGTTCAACCTGGAAGGAGAGCCGGTTTCTTTTGTCGAACATGGTCAGCACCACCCCCATGATTTCCAGCTGGCGGTTCAGCCTTTTTTTGACAGCTTCAAATGTTTGCATGAGTTGGGCGATTCCCTCCAGCGCATAGTATTCGCATTGCAGGGGGATGAGCAGTTCCTGCCCCGCGCACAGGGCATTGACTGTAACCAGCCCCAGAGATGGGGGGCAGTCAAGAAAAATGTACTCGTAATCTTCTCCCAGCATGTCCACCAGTTTGGCCACGTAGAACTCACGCTCCTTTTTGTTCACCAATTCCAGATCGGCGGCCACGAGGTCATGGGTTGATGGAAGAACATGGAGATACGGAAGCTCGGTATCACAAACTGCCTCAGACACTCGGTCTGTATCGAACATCGCCGTATACAGATTGTCTTTTT
The DNA here is from genome assembly GCA_964458145.1 of uncultured Desulfovibrionales bacterium. Taxonomy (GTDB): domain Bacteria; phylum Desulfobacterota; class Desulfovibrionia; order Desulfovibrionales; family Desulfomicrobiaceae; genus Desulfoplanes. Next base: position 7,892 of record CAYWJL010000022.1, read on the forward strand.
TTTCTTCCACATCGATCCCCAACCCGCTCGATGCATTGGCCTGGGGGTCACAATCCACGATCAAAACCTTTTTTTCCATCACGGCAAGCGACGCTGCCAGGTTGACGGTTGTCGTTGTTTTGCCAACGCCCCCCTTCTGATTCGCCACAACAATAGTCCGGGCCACTCTTGCCTCGCTTGGTTGTAGAGCATTGTTTCACGTGAAACATTTCATGACGGCCATTCGTCACGACCTATACGGGGACGAGTGAATCGGTGTCAACGGGAAAACCTAAAAAAAGGCAGCGGGTTTTCCGCTGCCTTGACTTCGCAATCACACCGGCTTTCATCCCACCTTGTAGTATTCCTTGTACCACGCAACAAATTTCCCGATCCCTTCTTCAATGGGTGTCTGCGGTTTGAACCCGACATCGCGCATGAGATCATCCACATTGGCATAGGTAGCTTCGACGTCACCAGGCTGCATGGGGAGCATCTCCTTGATACCCTTGCGTCCGAGATGATCTTCGATGACCTCGATGAAGCGACCGAGCTCCACGGTATTGTTGTTGCCGATATTGTAGATCTTGTAGGGAGTCGGTGCGGAACCCGGGTCGGGATGGGTCGGATCCCAAAGGGGGTTGGGTGCCGGTGTCTTGGCAGTGACGCGAACCACGCCCTCGATGATGTCGTCGATATAGGTGAAGTCGCGTTTCATTTTGCCGTGGTTGAAGACCTGCATGGGCTTCTGGTCGATGATCGCCTTGGTGAAGAGAAACAGGGCCATATCCGGGCGGCCCCATGGTCCGTAGACGGTAAAGAAGCGAAGCCCCGTACAGGGAAGGTTGTAGAGGTAGCTGTAGCTGTGGGCCATGAGCTCGTTGGATTTTTTGCTGGCAGCGTACAGGCTGATGGGATGGTCCACATTGTCATGGACCGAAAAGGGCATGGATGCGTTGAGTCCGTAGACCGAGCTGGAGGAGGCGAAAACCAGGTGCTCCACCTTGTTGTGGCGACATCCCTCGAGGACGTTGGCAAACCCGAGAAGGTTGCTGTCCACATACGACAAGGGATTTTTGATGCTGTACCGGACCCCTGCCTGTGCAGCCAGATTGACCACATGGGTGAAACCTTTGGCGGCAAAAAGGTCCTTCATGCCCTCTCGGTCGGCCAGATCCTGTTTGATGAAGGTGAAGCCCGCAATGTTCTCGAGCATGGCCAGCCGGTCCTTTTTGAGTTGCACGGAGTAATAATCGTTCAGATTGTCGATGCCCGTGACCGTGTGTCCCTGTTCGAGAAATCGTTTGCAAAGGTGGAAACCGATAAAACCGGCGGCACCTGTTATCAATATGTTCATGGATTCTCCTGATGTGGATGTGGGGAAGGTCGTATCTATGCTGGATGAAGTTACAAGCACGAAACCTGGTTGGGGTCAACAATACAAAGGCCCGGAAGCTGGGCTTCCGGGCCGGAATTGCTGACGATGTGCGATGTGATTATAGGAGAGGAAAATACTTCTTGATCTCATAGTCTGTTATCTGAATCCGGTACTCATCCCATTCGACCTTTTTATTGTCGATGAATTTGTTGAAAATATGGTCGCCCAGGGCATCCTGGATGACCTCACTCCCCTCGAGGTAATGCACCGCCTCGATGAGGCTTCCGGGAAGGCTGTCGATGCCCTTGGCAGCGCGTTCGGCATCGTCCATTTTGTAGATATCTTCTTCCACCGGGGCTTCGAGAACATAGTTGTCTTCCATTCCCTTGAGGCCTGTAACGGTCTTAAAAAGACTGGGATACTCCATGAAACGACATT
>CAYWJL010000022.1:9696-12539 GCA_964458145.1 uncultured Desulfovibrionales bacterium
GTTGTCTTCCATCCCCTTGAGGCCGGCAGCGAGCATGGCCGCATAGGCCAGGTAGGAGTTGCAGGCCGGATCCGGAGAGCGCAGTTCGATACGGGTAGCCGCTTCCTTGCCGGGTTTGTACATGGGAACGCGGACCAGGGATGACCGGTTGCGTCGTGCCCAGGCGATATACACGGGTGCTTCATACCCCGGAACAAGGCGCTTGTAGGAGTTGACCCATTGGTTGCAGATGGCGGTCAGCTCCTTGGCGTGTTTGAGGATACCGGCGATGTAGGATTTGCCTTCGGCGCTCAGGCAGTAGCCGTCCTTGTCATGGGCGTCGAAAAAGATGTTCCTGCCGTTCTTGAACAGGGACTGGTGCACATGCATGCCGGAGCCGTTCACGCCGAACACGGGTTTGGGCATGAAGGTGGCGTAACATCCGTGCTTGCGAGCCACTTCCTTGACAATGACCTTGTAGGTGATGGCCGTGTCCGCCATTTTAAGGGCCTCGTCGTAACGAAGATCGATCTCGTGCTGGCTGGGGGCCACCTCGTGGTGGGAGTATTCCACCTTGATGCCCATGCGCTTGAGGGAGAAAATGATGTCACGGCGGATATCGTTGCCGAGATCCAGGGGCGGTGCGTCGAAATAGCCACCCAGGTCGGTGTAGGAGGGTTCGCGGTCGTTTTCAAAAAGAAAGAATTCCAGTTCAGGGCCCACATACATGGTATAGCCCTTTTCCGCGGCCCGGGCGAGCATCCGTTTGAGGGCGTAGCGGCTGTCCCCCTCATACGGCGTGCCGTCAGGCTTGACGATGTCGCAGAACATCCGGGCAACGGGACGTTCCGTGGGACGCCAGGAGACCATCTGGAAGGAAGAGGCATCGGGAAAGGCGATCATGTCGCTTTCATGGATGCGGCAGAACCCTTCGATGGAGGAACCATCAAAGCCCATCCCTTCTTCAAAGGCGGCCTCGAGTTCGCTGGGCGTGACCTGAAAACTTTTGAGAGTGCCGAGGACATCGACGAACCAGAACTGGACAAAAGAAATGCGGTAGTCCTGAACGGCCTTGATGACATCATCCGAGGTCTTGCAATTGAAAATGGGATATTCTTCCATGGTCTTTTCTCCTGGCTACGTAGTTGAGAAGGTGCGGTTCGACCCCCTTCCGGGACTGACCTGACACTGCCTCGAGGGGCGCAGTGAACACTGAAAAAGGAGAATAGACAAATTTGTAGATGATGGCCAGCAGATTATTCCCACCAAGGGAGGGCCTTGTCGCGAAGGAGTTCGTAATCACCGGCGGCTGCAAGGCCGAGCACCTTGAGATACTTGCGGATGGCCGAGGCCATGAAGGGATTGTTGTCGCACAGCGTCCCGAAAAGACGACCGTCTTCAACGACCATCTTTCTGGCTGCATCCATGCGTCTGGCAAAAGAGGGGGTAATGAACTGCTCGAGGGTCTCGTCATGCTCATGGGCGCAAAAGTAGGCCAGCGTGCCTACGTAATTGAGCCCCTGAACAAAGGCCATGGCCTTGTCGTGTTCGGCCGGGTCGGTTCTGAATGTGGTCAGGGAACACATGGCCAGAACCTCTTCCAGGCGTTCGGCAGCCTCCATGTCACGGGCAGGACAGATGGCCACGCGAAGATCTTCGGCCTTGGGCTGGGGACCGAACAGAGGATGGGTCCCCACAACGGGACCGGCAAAGGCCTGGAGCATTTTGTCCATGGGCAGGGACTTCACCGAACAGAGATCGGCCAGAATGGTGGTGGGTTGCAAGAGACGGGAAATGGCCGCAAGACACGCATCCATGGCCGGAATGGGGACAGCGAGAAGAACCAGATCCACCTTGGGAATGACCCGTGTAAGCAGGTTGATATCCATGGGCAGATCAAAGCCGTACACGTCCAGCCCGATGGACAGAAAACGTTCCATGAAGAACCCGCCCATATTACCGCGGGACCCAAAAACAGCCACTTTTTGCAAAAATGGAGAAATCATCACACAACCCAATGAATGTTATCCGGCACAATCAAAACCACCACAATCCCACCTCGGTAAATTCTCCCCCCCTCAACCCGGTCAATCCGGTCAACAAGGTCCAACCACCCTCCCCCACAACTCCCAAAACCCGGGAAAGGACTTGGACACACACCCCGGATCATCAAACACCGGCACAACCCCGCCGCAGCCGAGAATGCTCATACTCATGGCGATGCGGTGATCCCCAAAGGAAGAAAGATGCACCCTGCTCCCGACCTGAAAAGGCGCGGGGTGAATGACCAACCCGTCATCCAGGACATCGACCCCCTGACCTGCCAGCCTGAGTTGCGAGGCCACCGCTTCCAGACGATCACTCTCCTTGAAACGAAGATGGGCCACGCCCCGGATCTCGGTGGAGCCTGAGGCAAAGCATGCTGCTGCCGCAACCGTGGGTACGATATCCGGGCACGAAGACATATCCACGCGCGTCCCCGTGAGCTGTGAGGGAAAAACGGTGCACCCGTTTTCGTCCCATACGGACTGGGCTCCCATGGTCTTGAGGATGTCGAGGATGGCCCTGTCCCCCTGGGTGGAGTCGGGACGAATTCCGGTCACGCAAACCGGCGATGTGCCAACGGCCCCGGCTGCCAGAAAATAGGACGCATTGCTCCAGTCGCCTTCGACACTGTACTCAGGGATGCCATAGGTCTGGGGAGAGATCCTGAATCTGACGGATTCAGGAGAAACAGCCTGAAGGGCTCGCCAATCAACGGATTCCCAGTGATCATTGGTTCCTGTCTGCACATCCACTCTGACCCCGAAATCCTCCATGACCTGAAGGGTCAGGGCCACACAGGGCCAGGATACGACCTTGGT
>CAYWJL010000022.1:12549-12946 GCA_964458145.1 uncultured Desulfovibrionales bacterium
GGCTGATGGTCACGATTGCAGGGGCAAAAGGAGCTGCCAGCAGCAAGGCGGATAAAAACTGGCTGCTCTCGGAAATATCAATGGCCGTCTGATTGGACAATGTTCCGGTACTGTGAGCGATCAGGGGAAGAAAACCCTGGTTTTCCTCAAAGGTGAACGTGACCCCGAACCGGGAAAGAGCCCTCACCAGGGCGGTCATGGGTCTCTCGTGCATCCGCCCTGCCCCATGGATGCGAAAATTACCTGCAAAGGCCGCAACCACACCGGTGATCAAACGGCAGGTGGTCCCGGATTCGCCCACAAAGAGATCGACAATGTCGGCCCCCAGGGGACGGCCGGTTATGCCCGGGACCCGAAACCCTCGATCAGATGCGTGAAACCGAGCCCCCAATGGCAT
>CAYWJL010000023.1:0-12940 GCA_964458145.1 uncultured Desulfovibrionales bacterium
CCAGACCCGCCCGCGCGAAAAATACGGACGAGGGCTCGAGTTGACCCCACTTGCAGCTATCCCCCATCCCGGGGTCGACGACGTCTCCCTCCACAAATCGCTCGGAAGTGACGGCAATGACTACATCACACTCAGTGCACCCCTGAATGACGGGGCATGGAAACTCGTCTATGTCCAGCGCGAGTCTGACGCCTTCTTTGCCATGCACCGGACCGAGATCGTCACTCTGATCATATTCTGTCTCGGCGGGCTGGGCATCGTTGTCATGGCTCTGCTCGTATCACGCAAGCTGGTGGACAAATGGCAGAACATCGACCGGGAGTCTGAACTCATGAACAAGCAATTGGTGGAAACGGGCAAACTGGCGGCCATCGGAGAGCTGGCAGCGGGCATTGCCCACGAGATCAACAATCCCGTTGCCATCATGATCGAGGAAGTGGGCTGGGTGTCCGATCTTCTCGAGGACGAAAAAGCACAGCTCGATTCCGCCGATGAAATAGCCCGGGCCCTGGGCCAGGTTGTGGCCCAGGGACGGCGTTGCAAGGATATCACCCATAAATTGTTGAGCTTTGCCCGGAAGACCGACTCCAGGGCGACCGAAGTGGACCTCGTCCCCCTCGTCCGCGAGGTGGTGGATCTGTCCATGCAGCCCGCCCACTTTGCCCAGGTGGATTTCAAGCTGGATCTTTCCGAGGACATGCCGCCGGTCCGTGCATCGATCACGGAGTTGCAGCAAGTCTTTCTCAACCTGGTGAACAACGCCATTCAGGCCATGGACACCAAGGGCGGGGGCACGCTTTCCATAGTCTGCCGGACCAACACCGGAAAGGCCGAGATCATCTTTGCCGACACCGGTCCCGGCATACCGAAAGTCAATCTGCATCGAATTTTCGATCCCTTCTTCACCACCAAGCCGGTGGGTAAAGGGAGCGGACTCGGCCTTTCCATATGTTACGGAATCATCCACCAGATGGGTGGTGAAATAGATGTCGAAAGCACTGTGGGCAAAGGGACGCGATTCACCGTCCGGATTCCATTGTCTTCAACGTACCACCAGGAACAACCACAAGGAGATACCCCATGACCAATGCTCGTGTTTTGCTCGTGGACGATGAGAAGGGATTTGTAGATGCCATGGCCAAGCGACTGGAAAAACGGGGAATGACCGTCTACAAAGCGTACGACGGCGATTCCGCCAACCGGGCGCTGGAAGAGCGTTCAAACATCGAGGTCGTTGTCCTCGACATGAAAATGCCCGGCAAGGGGGGGCTCGAGGTGCTCCACGAGATCAAGGAGGCGCACCCGCTGGTGGAAGTCATCATCCTCACCGGCCACGCCACGGTTCCCACGGCGGTCGAAGGGATCCAAAACGGCGCCTTCGACTATCTCATGAAACCCTGTGACCTGGAAGACCTCACCCAAAAAATCGCCGAAGCGGTCGCCCTCAAGGCCGAGCATGAGACAGAGGCGGTGGAGGAACGTATCGGCACCATCTCCCAACGCATGGTATGACGGGGGAGTAAGGACAGTCGACCGTCATCTCCGGCATGGGCGCAGGGTCCACGGTTGCCCATCAGAGTGTTCAGAGTCGAAGATGTTGGTAAAAAAGTAAAAACATGATATGGGGCGGTAACACCCACCCGGAAACGGGCAGCCCCCGGCCATCGGACACCACGGCACAACTCAAGAAAGCGAGGAATAGTCATGCGTTTTTTCAACAATTGGGGAAAATTCATGCTGGCAGGGGCGGATGCACTTGCCAAGTGGGAGATCGAAAACGCCAAGTCAATCCTGAGCAGCAGAAAAAAACTCATGCTCATCGGCCTCATGGTCGTCCCGATTATCCTTGGCGGAATCGCGTTTGCCAATGACATCGGCCCGGCTCTGCCCGATCTGCTGGGGGGCAAGAAGGCATACAGTCCGGCCTTCTATTCCATAGGCATCTTCATCGTTTCCATTGCCATCGGTATCGGAGCGGGCCTCATCACCGGTGCCATCGGCGCGGGCGGGGGCTTCATCATCGCTCCGGCGCTCATGTCGGCAGGGATCAAGGGAATCCTGGCCGTCGGCACGGACCTGTTCCACATCTTCGCCAAGGCCATCATGGGCAGCGTCATCCACCGCAAACTCGGCAACGTATCCATACCCCTGGCCATGGTCTTCCTGGTGGGAGCCGTTCTGGGCGCTACGGCCGGCGGGCTGATCAACCGCATCCTGTACGAGATCAATCCGATTCTCAGTGACGCGTTCATCACCACCGTATACTCCCTGATGCTCGGTTTTCTCGGCTTCTACGCACTTATGGACTACCTGCGTTCGCGCAAGTCCGTCACCGGCGGTCATGCACACGGGGGAATGGAAGGGGCTGAACTGGGTAACATCTGCCGGGGCCTTCAGTCGGTCAACTGTCCGCCCATGGTCAGATTCGACGAGGGGTTGATCCCGGGCGGCCGCCAGATCTCCTGGGTCTTCCTGGTCCTGTCCGGCGCACTCGTCGGGCTGGCAGCGGGAATCATGGGTGTCGGCGGCGGCTTTCTGACCTTCCCCATCTTTGTCTACGTGCTCGGCGTGTCCTCCATGACCACCGTGGGTACGGACATCTTCCAGATCGTGTTCACGGCCGGTTTCGCATCCATCTCCCAGTACGCCATCTACGGATTCATCTTCTATACCCTGGCCATGGGCATGCTCATCGGCTCCCTGCTCGGCATCCAGATCGGTGCACTGGTCACCAAGGTCGTGCCCGGCATAACCATCCGCGGGTTCTACGCCATGGCGGTCCTGGCCGGTTTCATGAACCGTATCTTCGCACTGCCCGCAAAGCTTGGTGAAATGGGGGTCATCCCCATATCGCCGGGGTTCGGGAGTTTTCTCAACGATATCGGCATCTGGCTGTTCTTCATCGTCATCGGCGGATTCTCCGTCTGGGTCATCGGAACCTTTTTGAAGAATATCAACGTCCTCAAGCACACGGAGGCGTAAAAAAATGATCTACAACAAGAAAGAATTCTACGGCGGTGTCGGTCTGCTGGTTGCCTTCTTCGTGGTCCTGTTCTTCATGTTCCAACCCCTGTTCGCAGGCCAGAACGCCATGGCATACCTCGACAATCTGTATAACTCCATCTCCAAGGGATCCGTGGACTATGTGCCCCAGCTCAAGGAGGAAGCAGCGGCATACGATGACAAAAGGGTGGCCCTCACCCTGGAATATCCCAGCGACATCGAAGCCACCCAGTCCGTGGCCCTGTTCGCCAGGGCGGGCGTGACAGCAGAGTCCAGGGGCTCGACGGTATCCGTTTCCGGATCCCTCGGCAAAATCCTGCAGGGCAGCCTGGACGATGCGTACCTCCTGTACCATAATGACGCCGGGGCTCTTGAGGAGAAATACGGGATTGAAGCCCGCCGCAGCATCTACAACTGGTGGACCTCCCTGAAGATCATGGACAGGGTGCTCAAAAAGCAGAACCTGTTCGCGGAGGCCAAGATCATCTCCACGGTGCACGCCAAGGCCGTGGAAGCCGCCTACAACTATGCAGGGATAGAACCCATCAAAATCACGGACAAACTGGGGCTGGTGATCTTCTCCCTGGTGTTCTATGTCTTCTATACCCTGTGGTACGGCTTTGCCATCCTCTTCGTATTCGAGGGATGGGGGCTCAAGCTCAGTCACTGATCCCCCTTTACGAAGACATACAAACCCCGGATCCGGCCCGATCACCGTTGAGGGAGTGACCGGGCCGGATCCAGGTAAGCAAATCGTTCAATCCTGTTTGTCCCAGGAACCTTCGCATTTCCCGCAATGGTGTCATTACCGAAAAAAACGATGGACCTGCAGAACTATTACGAAACCATATTGCAGCTGAGCCACGGCATTGTGGTGACCCTTGATCCGGAGGGCAGGATCGTCCACGGCAACCGCGAACTGGAGCTCGCGTCGGGATATTCCATGCAGGAGCTGACCGGACGGGACTGGTTCGACACCTTCATTCCCAAGGAAGAGCGTGACGCTGCCCGCGCCGCCATATTGGACCGCATCCACGACCGGGAAGTGTTTGCCATGGCCGGCGTCCTCCTGGACCGTGACGGAGACAGGGTGTATGTCCATTGGAATCTCAAACCCATTGCGGCCCCCGAAGGCAACCCCACCTCCATTCTTTGCGTGGGCAGGGACGTCACCGACCAAACCCTGCGCAAAAACGGACTGCTGCATGAACGGTTCACCCTCATGGAGCGCAACAAGGAGCTCAAATTCCTTTTTCGGCTCAGCCAACTCATGGGCGACATGTCACAGGACCTAAACGACATCCTTTTCACTGCAGTCACCATGCTTCCTGCCGCCTTCCAGCATCCCGGGTCGACCCATGCCCGCCTCGATTTCGACACAAGATCCTGGAAGACGCCGGGACACAAGGTGACAACCAACGTACTCATCGAACCGCTTCTGGTGAACAAACAGCGCAGGGGCACCCTGACCGTCTGCGTGGACGGTGGTTCCAGCGGCCCCCCCTTCATAGATGACGAAAGGGACCTTCTCGCCACCACGGCCCGGCAGCTATCGGCCATCGTGGCCAAAAAAGAAGACCACGATGCCCAAAAAGCCCTGGAATCACAACTCCTTCAGGCGGACCGGCTGGCCAAGATAGGACAGTTCTCAGCCGGGGTGGCCCACGAGATCAACGAACCTCTGGCCAACATTCTGGGATTCGCGGAACTCGCCCTGCAGGACAGCAACCTGTCCAGACAGGTCAGGGATGATCTCGAGGCCATCCGCGAATCGTCGCTGCACGCACGGGAAATCATCCGAAAGCTGATGTTTTTTGCCCGGCAGCTCCCACCCCGGAAATATGACATCGACCTCAACGAGGTCATCGAAGATGCACTGTCCATCGTTGAGTCCGGTACACGACGCAAATCCATCGACGTCATACGGAACTTCAGCGCTTCCATGCCGCTCGTCCCCGCCGACCCGCAGCACATCAAACAGGTGGTGGTGAACCTGGTGGCCAACGCCATCCAGGCGATGGAAAGCGGCGGCACCCTGACCGTTGCCTCGGAATTCCACGGCAACGACGCCTACCTCATCGTGGAAGACACCGGCCCAGGCATGGAGCCGGAAATCCTCAAACAGATTTTCACTCCCTTCTTCACGACCAAAGACGCCAAACGCGGCACCGGACTGGGCCTCTCCGTGGTCCACGGCATCGTCAAGGCCCACGCCGGGTTCATCCAGGTGGACTCAACCCCGGGGCAGGGAACCCGTGTGGAGGTGACCCTTCCCTGCCAACGGACACCAGGAGGTGCGGATGAATAACGCCACCCGTATTCTCGCCGTGGACGATTCAAAATCCACTCTGGAAGTCATCAAACGCAATCTCCAGCCCAGGGGATACGAAGTCTACACCAGCGAGAGCATCGACGAAGCCCTGCCGATTCTCGATGAACTCGGCATCGACCTGGTGATCACCGATTACCGCATGCCCCGGGGCACGGGCATGGATCTTATCAAGCATGTCCGGGCCAACCATCCCGATGTGGAAATAATGATGGTCACCGGTTATCCGTCCATCAACGGAGCGGTCGAGGCGATCAAGGACGGTGCGGGAGAGTATCTTGCCAAACCCTTCACCACCGAGGAACTCCTGGGCGCAGTGGAACGCATCGTTGCAAAAATGGTACACCGACGGGTGCTCAGCTCTCCGGACACTCCGCCGGACAATTTCGGCATCATCGGTGACTCCCCGGCCATGGAGACGGTCTTCCAGCGAATCCAAAAGGCCGCCTCCACCAATGCCAATGTTCTCATCGCAGGTGATTCGGGCACCGGAAAGGAGCTGGTCGCCCGCGCAGTGCATTACAACAGCGAACGGAGGGCCTCCTCCTTCGTGCCGGTCAACTGCACGGCCATTCCGGACAGCCTTGTTGAAAGCGAGCTCTTCGGCCACATCAGGGGAGCGTTCACAGGGGCCAAGGAGAACCGGGCGGGCTTTTTCGAAGTCGCCAACGGCGGGTCCATCTTTCTCGACGAAATCGGTGACGCCAGTCCGACCATGCAGGCCAAGCTGCTGCGGGTCATCCAGTCCGGCGAGTTCACCAAAGTCGGATCGAGCCGTGTTCATACCGTGGATACCAGGATCATTGCGGCGACCCACAAAAACCTCCGGAAGATGGTGGAAGAAGGGACCTTCCGCGAAGACCTCTACTATCGCATCAACGTTGTGGACATTCCGGTACCGCCCCTGGCAGAAAGGGGCGACGATCTGCTGGCCCTGGTCAACTATTTCCTGACCAAATTTTCCAAGGAGATGCACCGTGAGGTGCTCCACTTCTCCGACAACGCACTCCAGGCCCTGCGCCGGCACAGCTGGCCGGGCAATGTCCGAGAACTTGAGAACCTCATCCAGCGCCTCGTGGTCATCGTGGACCACGCCCCCATCGAGACAACCGACCTGCCGGACTCCATGCGTTTCACCCTGCCCAAGGAGGGAGGTATCAACCGCAGTCTGGCCGAGGTCGAGCGTGAGCACATCCTCAATGTGCTCGCCATGACCCGCAACAACAAGAGCCGTGCGGCAGAGATACTCGGGATCAACAGGAAGACGTTACGGGAAAAGATGAAACGGTTTGGAGAAAAGGGCTAGCCATCAAACCCAAGGATCTTTCATGCTGACCACCTCCAAAACAACCCAGCGCTACGGCCTGATCATGGTGACCGTAGCCCTCACGCTCGCCATGTGGCTGGTGAGCAAGTGGTATCTGCAGGACTGGTTTTCCAATCCTTACAAGTACCCGGCCAAGGTGGCGTCGCTTACGGCAACCGTACTCATGTGCTGGTGTGTGATTCTTGCGACGAGGTGGCCCGTTCTGGAGAAGTATTTCGGAGGTTTGGACAAGGTCTACCAGGTCCACAAACGCTTGGGACGGTGGGCTTTTTTCATCATCCTCCTCCATCCCATATTCCTGGCCATGGACCGGCTCCCCGATCCTCTTAAGTTTGTGCAGGCCATGTGGTTCCGTGCCGCCCGGGGTGACTCCACCATATGGGGAAGCAATCTGGGCGTGGCGGCTCTCATACTCATGGGAGTCCTGATCGTCGTCACCCTGTGGAACGTCCTTCCATACCATGTATGGAAACGGGGGCATGAATGGTTCGGGCTGGTACTCGTGCTGGTCGGCCTGCATGTCTTCCTGGTCCGGGGCGATGTGACCGCCTATCCGGTCCTGGCCAGCTGGATGGTTGCGATCATGGTTTCGGCCATGGCCGGATTCCTGTACATCCGATTTCTGTACCGTTTTTTGGGACCTCGCTACGAGTACGTTCTCGATGAAATCGAACAGGAGAGGGACACCCTCGAGCTGACCTTTGCGCCCACGGCAGAGGTCATGGATTTCAAGCCGAGCCAGTTCGTCTACCTGGTGGTCCGCAAACCGGGCATATCCAGGGAACCGCATCCCTATTCCATTGCCTGTGGATACAACCTGGCCGGCATGTTCAAGCTCGGTATCAAACAGGTGGGTGATCATACGCGGAAGCTGAGCCGTCTTGAGGCAGGAGACAGGGCTACAGTCTACGGTCCTTACGGACGATTCAGCGATGCGTTTCTTCGTGGGGACAGGGATTGCGTGTTCATTGGAGGAGGTATCGGGATCACGCCGTTTCTGGGGATGTGGCATGTGGCCCTGCACTCGGAAGAACGCCTCCCGGAGCGGGAGGCCCCTGAAACATTGCGGCGGATGCATCCGGAAGCGATCAGGACCTGGAAAAGCCCCAGAGTCGCTCTGTTCTATCTCTGCCGGTACCGAGACGAGGCGAGTTTCGACAATGACATTCGACAGGAAGTCCAATCCAGTCATTTTCATGGATTCTCAGACATGCAGAGGCGGGGGCATCTCTACGAACTCCATACCAGCTCGGACCAGGGCAGAATGACGGCAACGAGGATCAATGAACAGATTGGCGGTGATATCGTGAACAGGTATGTGTTTCTATGCGGCCCATGGCCCATGATCCACGCCCTGATCGGGCAGCTCGGAACATTGGGGGTTCCCGAGGAGCGGATCATTGTGGAAGATTTCAATCTGGTCTGAATCGCCTTGCAGGAACGCCACGGCATGGAGATTTTCAGCTCCTCCCCCCTACCGTCCCAAGAGAGCACCGCACTCTTCCTGGCCTTCCCCGCCTGTCCGCGATGTCAAACGAATATCTGTGCGTGACAATGAGGAGCTGCAGTATGCCTCATTGCACCAGCATGGCATCATCGGGATCCATACCCTGTACATTGGTGCCAATCTGGCCGTCGAGTCTCCAATCCGCGCGTCCGGCAACTTCCTCGATCAATCGCAGGAGGCCATGCATGAGTTCGGTCTTGAGTCGCAATTCGATATTCGCGCTCGCACTGCCGGAGAGAATCAGCAGCAGGCCCTCTTGCGTATCCCTGGCCTGAATCTTCACCAGGAGAACGGGTTCCCTGCCCAGCGGAAAATGGGCATCTCCGCTCTGTTCGTACTCCTTTGAAAAATCATTCTTCTGCACATAGGCATCATGCTCCATGCCCACGACCTGATCCATGGACGCTGGAGTGTCTCCACCGGTTTTTTCCAGCTGCCGTTTGATGGAATCCCGGATGACCTGGCTCAGAAGCTGGCTGTACCGCCTGGTGAGGTGGCAGTGAATTTCTTCGTTTTCAGTGGTGCTGATCCGCAGAAGCGCACGGTCCTGTACAGGGTCGTAGGTCAATGAAAATTGGTGGAGTCCCATGCATTTCTCCTGAACTATCCGTTATGGTGAGATGTATTCCATACGACAAAGGGGGAACCGATTCAAGCCATCGGTTCCCCCTTTGTCGACAAATCATGTACAACGGGCTTATTTCTGAAGCCAGGACATCATGGAACGGAGCTTGTCGCCGACTTCCTCGACCTGGTGATCGTGAGCGATGCGGCGTTTGGCCTTGAATGACGGGCATCCGGCCTGGTTTTCCAGGATCCAGTTGGTGGCAAAGGTACCGTCCTGGATCTCGGTGAGGGCCTGCTTCATGGCTGCCTTGCTCTCCTTGCCGACAACCCGGGGACCGGTCACATAGTCACCGTACTCGGCAGTATCGCTGATGGAGTAATGCATGCGCTTGAACCCGCCTTCGTACAGGAGATCCACAATCAGCTTGAGCTCGTGCATGCATTCGAAAAAGGCCATCTCCGGCTGATACCCGGCCTCGACCAGGGTTTCAAAGCCGTTTCGGATAAGTTCACTCACCCCACCGCAAAGAACCGCCTGCTCGCCGAAAAGATCGGTCTCGGTCTCTTCCTTGAAGGTGGTTTCCAGAACACCCGAGCGGGTTGCGCCGATGCCCTTGGCATAGGCGAGAGCCATGTCCTTGGCCTTGCCCGTGGCATCCTGATGGATGGCGATAAGAGACGGAACCGCCCCGCCCTTTTCGTATTCGCGACGGACCAGGTGACCGGGACCCTTGGGGGCGATCATGATCACGTCCACATCCTTGGGCGGCTCGATCTGTCCGTAATGAATATTGAAACCATGCCCAAAGGCGATGGCGTTGCCCGCAGAAAGATTGTCCCTGATCTCGTTTTCATACAGGGCCTTCTGATACTGATCCTGGATGAGGATCATGATCACATCGGCTTTTTTGGCGGCCTCGGCAGCACTCATGGGCTCGAAACCGTGTTCCTTGGCCAGATCGAAATTGGGACCGCCGGGACGCTGCCCGATGATCACATTCACGCCGGAATCACGCAGATTCTGGGCATGGGCATGTCCCTGGCTGCCATATCCGATGATGGCAACGGTTTTATCTTTCAAAAGGGTGAGATCTGCATCCTGTTCGTAATAGACTTTCATGGGTTCTCCTTGAATTGCTGTATGAAAAATGTCGTGTTCCGATAGATTTCCAATGGAAAAAGACTAGTCTTCGAGCTGCATGCTCCGCCTGATGGCTCCGGTGCCGGTGCGGGCGATTTCCTTGATGCCGAACCGCTGCAGGAGGTTGATGATCGCCCGGATCTTGCCCTGATCCCCGGTGATCTCCAGGGTCAGTTCGTTGGCGGCCACATCCACGACCTTGCACCGGAAGATATCGGCGATCCTGAGAATCTCGGCCCGTCTGCTGTCCTCGGCCCCCACCTTGATAAGGACCATTTCCCGCTCAACGGCCTGCTGGTGGGTCAGATCCACCACCTTGATGACCGTGACCAGTTTACGCAGCTGTTTGATGATCTGCTCGATGATCTGGTCGTCCCCCTTGGTACAGATGGTCATTCTGGAAACCTCGGACTCGAGGGTGGGGGCCACGTTGAGCGATTCGATATTGAATCCCCTGCCGCTGAAAAGGCCTGCGACACGGGAGAGCACTCCTGGTTCGTTTTCAACGAGTATGGAAAGTACATGACGCATGGGACACTCCTGGAAAATCCCGGGACGCGCCCGGGGATGGATTGCGATACAGGGTTTCGAGCTAGACGAGCAGCATGTCGGTCAAAGACGCTCCCGCCGGTACCATGGGGTAGACGTTTTCTTCCGGCTCGACCAATACATCCACGATGGTCGGCTCCTTGGTGGCGAATGCCTCCTTGAGGATGGGGCTGACGTCGTCGCGTTTTTCGATCCTGTACCCCTGCGCCCCGTACGCCTTGGCCAGGGCCACGAAATCCGGATTCTTGTGCAGACAGGTCGCGCAATAATTCCTGTTATAGAAAAGTTCCTGCCACTGCCTCACCATGCCCAGGTGACCGTTGTTCAGAATGACGATCTTCACCGGCAGATTGTAGCTGACAGCAGTGGCCAGTTCCTGAATGTTCATCTGGATGGACCCGTCTCCGGCCACGTCGATGACCAGGGAACCGGGAAAGGCCAGCTGAGCACCGATGGCCGCCGGGAATCCGTACCCCATGGTTCCGAGGCCGCCCGAGGTGAGCAGGGTTCTGGGCTTGTGGTATCTGTAGAACTGGGCCGCCCACATCTGGTTCTGGCCCACCTCGGTGGAGATGATGGCCCGCCCCTTGGTGAGTTCGTAGATGGTCTCGATGACCATCTGGGGCTTGATGAACGATGAACCGTTCTTGTCATAGGTCATGGGCTGACTCTTTTCCCATGTCCGTATCTTGGTGACCCATTCGTCGTGTTTTTCTTCCCAGTTGATGGACGTGTCCTTGCCGATCTCGTTGCGCAAGGCCTTGAGTGCCCTGCGGCAGTCGCAGACCATGGGAACGTCCACGGAAACATTCTTGCGGATGGACGTGGGATCGATGTCGATGTGCACGATCTTGCCCTTTTCCGCAAAGGAGCTCAGCTTCCCCGTAACCCGGTCGTCGAACCGGACCCCCACGGCCACAAGCAGATCGGCGTTGTTCACGGCCATGTTCGCTGCATAGGTCCCGTGCATGCCCACCATGCCGAACCACAGGGGATCGTTTCCGGGAAAGGCCCCGAGCCCCATGAGGGACCCGATGACCGGAATATTCAGCTTCTTGGCCATCCAGATGAGATCTTCCGAGGCATTGGAACCGATCACCCCGCCACCCACGAAAATCAAAGGCTTGCGGGAAAATCGCATCAGGTCGACAACCCTCTGGATCTGTCTGGAATTGGGCTCGTAGTGGGGATTGTAGCTGCGCATGTGAATTTCCCCGGGATACGAGTATTCCACCGTATCCTGCATGACATCCTTGGGAAGATCCACGAGGACCGGGCCAGGTCTGCCGGTGCCTGCGAGATAGAAGGCCTGCTTGATGGTCTCGGCAAGATCCTTGACATCCTTGACCAGGTAGTTGTGCTTGACGCAGGGCCGGGTGATTCCAACGATATCGGCTTCCTGAAAGGCATCGTTCCCGATGAGACTGGTGGGTACCTGACCGGTGAATACCACGATGGGGATGGAATCCCTGTACGCCGTGGCGATCCCGGTCACCGTGTTGGTAGCACCCGGACCGGATGTGACCAGACAAACGCCGACATTGCCGGACGCTCTGGCATACCCATCGGCAGCATGGACGGCTCCCTGCTCATGCCGGGTCAATACATGCCTGAAAGGATACTTGGGCATTTCGTGATAGATATCGATGGTCGCACCGCCAGGATAGCCGAAAATCACTTCGACCCCTTCCCGACGCAAACTCTCCAGCAGAACCTGGGCTCCGGTCAACTCCATGATCGCTCACTCCTCCTTTCACTGTAATGAAAGGTCGTTGCATGCATATGCAAGTATCTTATTTTTCTTTATACTTCTCCAACAGAGCGAGCATCTTGGTCTTGCCCGCCAGCTTTTGCTTCTTGATATTCTTGAGCTCCAGGTCTTCCTCAGGGCTCAAGAACGGTTTGGAAGCCATTTTTTCTACATACTTCTCAAAGGCTAGATGTTCTTCCCACAACGCCTTGAGTTCCTCGTCCGTCTCGCTGTACTGAGCGATCATTTCAAGATCACGTTGTTCCATAGGCCTTCTCCTGTTTATATATGTTGAAGCGTAAACCAAATTGCCGAATTCACCGATGGTGTTTTTCGCCCATTCAGGATGCGAAATGACCGAGCTTATCCCAGCACGGCTCGCTGGCCGTGTCGATGAGCAGATCTTTCTTGCGTCCGGTCTCCCCGCTTTGCACGCACACCTCGCGAGTCTTGATACCCAGAATGGACGCGATGGTTCCCACGAGTTCCTGATTGGCCTTGTGATCAACAGGGGGAGCAGCCACCTTTATCTTGAGGCGGTCACCATAGAGCCCCTGAATCCCGCTTTTCCTGGCCCTGGGCTGGACCCACACGCAGAGTTTCCAAGCGTGAGGACCGACTTTCCTGATAT
Source organism: uncultured Desulfovibrionales bacterium (assembly GCA_964458145.1). Lineage (GTDB taxonomy): Bacteria > Desulfobacterota > Desulfovibrionia > Desulfovibrionales > Desulfomicrobiaceae > Desulfoplanes. Next base: position 12,805 of record CAYWJL010000023.1, read on the forward strand.
ACGTGGGATAGTTTGTTGGCATTATTGTGAAAAAGGGAATTAAAGAAATTGGAAAATTTTAAAAATTTCGTAACTATTCAGACGTCGCCCAAAAGACGCAGATCATCATTGATCGTCATCCCGGACTTGATCCGGG
>CAYWJL010000024.1:0-12878 GCA_964458145.1 uncultured Desulfovibrionales bacterium
CAGTGTGTGTTCCCGCCCGCACCGCGTGCAAAACCCCGAACAGGTCGGGGAAGGTGTTCCGGGTGTTTGAAAATGTGGGACATCCATACGAACGAAATCTCTCCAACGGATTGTATGCTCCATCCGTAGATACTCTGTTCGGTGGCAAGTTTTTTTCTATGTTGCCATTAACGTTTCACATTCCAAGATGACTTTCCGCCCATAATCGTCATCCCGGCGCAGGCCGGGATCTTGGACGCCGGGGAGGTAGCCGCAGCATCGATGCACGGCCACATCGTTGGAGATCCCGGATCAAGTCCGGGATGACGTGTTGTTCGGCCGTATTCTGTCATCCATTCTCTGCCCTCTATCTCACACTGCCCCATCTTCCTGCCCTACCCCACCAACCGGAAGCTGTTTGTGCCCACTAACGCAACAATGGTCAAACCCAAAGGTGCCCGAACTTTCTCCAACGGTTTGACCTTACAGCATATCCCATGCATGGTTCCGGAAATGTCCCTGTTCTTCCCTCATTTTCAAGGAGTTCTCCATGCAGGAATCCCCTCTCTCCCCGGAAACCCGAACAACCCTGCAAACCCTCAAGCAGACCATGGCAGAGGAGGCGGACCGAATCACCCCGTGGTTCTATGCCACCATGCACCCCTACTATTTCAAAAGCCACACCACGGATGAAGTTCTGACCCATCTGCACGGTATCGTATCCGGCCAGGTGACCACCATGAACCGGACCCTGACACTACGAAGCCCGTGCAAGACCAGGGTGACCTACATCTTTCCCGGTACGGCCACCAGGGATCTCGTGGACATTCTCGAGGGGCTGCGAGGAACCGATCTGCAGACGGCCCGGATCTATACCAGTTCGGATGGGGCCATCACCCTGTGCACCTTTCACCAGGCTCCGCAGAAATTGGCCGATCCCAATGATCCGGGCTTGCACAAGGCCCTGACCCGACTCAAGGATCTCTCCCTGGTGCCTGCCAACGAGGAACAGGCCTTTTCCTCATTCCTGACCTGCGCGTCCCTGGATTACATTGAAAAATTCGATCCCGTGCGCGCGGCCAGACACTTTGAACTCATCCAGAAAATCAGAAACACCGAAAAGGTCCATGTGGCCCTGGAACCCCTGCCGGACAATCAGGACCGGATCATCATCGCCATGACCAACCCCATGGAGGACGGCATGCTCCTGGAGGTGGTCAAGATCCTGGACCGGGCCGGTGTTCTCGTGCACAGGGCCTATACGGATCTTTTCGATCTGGGGAAAGAGGGGCATGTGGGCATCGTCAGTCTGTATGTGACCTGCTCCAATGGGGAACCAGCCTCAAAGGGACATTGCTCTATCCTGCTCAAACAGGAATTGCAGTGGATCAAATGGCTGCAGCCCGGAGATCTGGAAGCCTTTGCCGACAACCATGCATGCACACTGGCACAAGTGGCCCTCATCCAGGCAGCCTGTTTGTTCGTGCAGCAATTTCTGCATAAAAAAGACAAGTATGCCTATACGCTGGAGCGGATTCAGCGAACCCTTCTCCGTCATCCGGAAACCACCCTGACTCTTGTGGACTATTTCGAGGCCAGATTCGATCCCCATACGGACGACCGAACCATGCGTGTCCGAACCGCACGGCTAGGGGCCGAAAAAGCACTCGAGACCGTCCCCCTTGACCTGGAACAATCCATTCTCCAACAGATTTTCCGGTTCATGGATCACGTTCTCAAGACCAACTATTATGTGGCAAACCGTTTCGGTCTGGGCTTTCGCATGGACCCTGCCATGCTCGAAAACCTGTTCGAGGGCGAACTGCCCTACGGCATCTTCTTTTTCCTCGGCCCCCGCTTCCACGGCTTCCATGTACGATACCGTGACATGGCCCGGGGCGGTGTCAGGGTTGTGCGAACCCGGAACAAGGAGCATTTTGAATTGGAGAATGCCCGCCTCTTTGACGAGGCAACCGCTCTGGCAAGTTCCCAGCAGCTCAAGAACAAGGATATCCCCGAAGGAGGATCCAAGGCTGTTCTGCTTCTGGCCCCGGACGGGTCCGTGGACCTGGCCGTGAAAAGCATGACCAACTCCCTGCTCGACATGATCATCTCCACCAAGGAAGTCCCCTCCCCGCCCGATGTTGTGGACTACCTGGGCCGCCATGAAATCATCTACCTGGGACCCGACGAGAACATCCTGCCCACCCACATCGAATGGATCGTGGCCAGGGCCGAGAAGCGCGGCTACCCCTGGGCACGGGCCTTCATGAGTTCCAAACCCGGAGCCGGGATCAACCACAAGGAATACGGTGTGACCAGCCTCGGGGTGATCGTGTTCGTGGAAGAGATCTTGAAGACCCTGGGGATCGATCCGAAGCAAGATGTCTTCAGCGTCAAGATGACGGGCGGGCCGGCCGGAGACGTGGCCGGGAACTGTTTGCGCATTCTCATGGACACGTATCCGAACAACGTTCGTATCGTTGCCATCACCGACGGGCACGGGGCCGCCTTTGATCCCGACGGACTGGACCATGCAGAACTGCACCGTCTGCTCGAGCAGGGAGGTCGGGCCAACGAATTTTCCAAAGACAGACTCCGGTCGGAAGAGGCCATGGTGGCGGACGCGTCCACAACCGAAGGGGCCAAGATCCGCAACACCCTGCACAACACGGCCACAGCCGATGTGTTCATCCCGGCGGGCGGACGACCCGACACCATCAATGCCAAGAACTGGGGACAATTCCTGCTGTCCGACGGTACTCCATCGGCAAGGGCCATTGTGGAAGGGGCGAACATCTTCATATCCAAAGAGGCCCGGGATCACCTCCAGGAGGCGGGCGTCATCTTTCTGCACGGATCATCGGCCAACAAAACCGGTGTGATCTGTTCGTCCTATGAGATTCTGGCCGGGCTCATTCTTTCGGCCGAGGAATTCCTGGACATCAAGAAAGACTATGTGGACCAGGTGCTGACCATTCTCGAACACCGGGCCAGATCCGAGGCCCGACTGCTCACCCGGGAATTCAGATACGGCGGAGGCAGAACCCCCATGACCGAGATCTCCTTTGCAGCTTCTCGGGAGATCAACGAACTGGGCGACATGATCAGCGAAATTCTGGCCGAGCATGTCTCGGATCTCCACGGCAATCCGGACCTCTGCGAACTCATCCTGGACTACTGCCCGCCCGTACTGGTGGAAAAATTCCGGGAACGGATCATCACGGACATCCCGGTCAGACACCAATTCGCCCTGCTCGGCGCGGTGTTCGCCTCGTCCATGGTCTACCGCGAGGGATTGGGATGGCTCAAGCGGATCAGCGGTCTTCGCAACATCATGGACGTGATCCATGCGGACATGCAGGAACGCAAGCATCTTCGGAGGATAGAGGATGCACTCTCCGCCTCGAACATCGATGATCGGGATACCATCCTGGGCATAGTCTCTTCCAGGGGACAGCGTTATCTGACAACCACACGGCTTGGACTGGAACACTGAACCAAACCGACTTTGCACCCTGTAGTTTTCTGCGTAACCGATATCTGTTCGAGATTCATGAAGCTTACCAGCTCATCAGCTCATGGGCTGGTAAGCAACCCGTTCCCTGCATCGATTCCTCACCGGAACGCACATTTCCATACCGGTTTTGATTGTACCAGCAATCTGAAATCGCCAAGGCCTCAGCCCCCTCTCCCCCTCCTCTCCGTGCATGCTCCTGCCTTCCGGATCGAAAATCCAATTTTTCCATTCGATTCATCCGCATAACCTGGACCATCCTTTGTAGACAAAACACAATCGTTTGATTTTTTTTGTTTTTTTATCTGGCATGCATCTTTCTTTTGTGAAATGGGGTGGTACGTCCAGTATTCTTGCATCATTCACAATGTGTCGTTTTCCCTGCCTACGGCATGCCGGCTGCTCATTGCACAGCATGATCAAGGGGCATGAACGGCACAAACCGATCAAGGAGGTTTGCATGAAATCTTTACCCATCCGTTCTTGTATCCTCGTTCTGACATTTTGCCTGGCGTTCTGCGTTTCTGCCGGAGCGTCCACCATGTACAGCGGTCACCTGCTATCCACGCAGGGAGAACTCGTGTCCGACTGGAGAACCCCGAACGGATCGCCGTCTCCGACCAGTTTGTCATGGGTGGTCACCTATGATGACCAAAGCCGGCTATGGGAGTATGCCTACACCTTCACGGGGAACAGGCCCGATATCAGCCACGGAATCATCGAGGTTTCAACTGGTTTTTCAGGAGACCCCATTTCACAGGGCGGCAATATCGGACAGGGAACGAGCAGTTTCGAGGCAGGGGATCCAACCACCTACAATGCTCAAAACCAGGGCGGAAGCAACCCGGGAATTCCAGGAGACCTGTTTGGTCTGAAATTCAATAGCCAGTCCTCGTGGAGCATTGTCACTGACAAATCTCCCATGTGGGGTGATTTTTATGCCAAAGGTGCGAGAACTGGCTACTCGTACAACTCAGGATTCGGGATGGATACGGCGGCTGCGATCGGCAATGGCAACGCCGGAACCAATGACTACGCCTGGGCCCTGGTACCCGACACAACCACACAGGCTACCCCCGTCCCGGCGACCATATGGCTTCTCGGGGCCGGGATCATCGGCATTGTCGGAGTCAAAAGACGGCTTCATGGATAAAACAAGTCCTCTCCTGCCGGATCAACTCCATTGACGATAGAGCCCCCCCCCAAAAAAATGTGCGGCCGGAGATTCATTCCCTGGTCGCACGTTCGTTTGTACGCCGGCAAGGCCTACATAAAAGCCCGACCATGACGGATATTGAGATCGTGCTTTTTGAAAAGTTCGTACAGACGGGCACGGGAGAGTCCCGAAATGGAACATGCCTTGGTGACGTTACCGCATGAGACCCTGGCCAGGGTCGTCAAATAGGAAATCTCGAGGGTTGAAACCGTCTTGTTGCGAACCTCCTTGAGGGTGGGCAGATTTTCCGGCTCGAGTTCCGGGACGTAGCTCTCGGGATCGGTCACCTTGCTCTCGGGTTCCTGCTCCTCGAAACAGGTGCCGTTACCGTTGCCCTTGCCGTTGCCGGAAAAAGAAGACTTGGCCACGGCCACTCGAATGTCCAGGGGAAGGTGGTGGGGATAGAGGGTTCGTTCGTTCAAGGCATTGTCAACACCTGCGTACAAGGTATTGACCAGCTCACGTACGTTTCCCGGCCATGCATACCGACAGAGTACGCGCATCAATTCCCTGGAGACCGATTTCGGGGAAATCTCGTACTCATCGCAGATTTCCCTGACATAATGCTCGGTCAACAGGGAAATATCGTCCTTGCGCTCCCGCAACGGATGTAAATGCAGACAATGGGCGTTCAGGCGGTAATACAAATCTTTGCGAAATGCGCCGTCGTCAACCATCCTGGGCAGGTTCTGGTTGGTGGCGGCAATGACCCTGAAACTGCTCGAGACCTCCACATTGGCTCCCACCGGACGAAATCGTCCTTCCTGCAAGACACGCAGCATGGATTTTTGCAGGGGCAGGGCGAGCTCTGCGACTTCGTCCAGAAAAATAGTTCCTCCGTCGGCATTCTTGAACAATCCGATCTTGGTTTCATGGGCTCCGGTAAAGGCGCCCTTGACGTGTCCGAACAGGAGGGATTCCCTGAGTTCCCGGGGGAGATTCGTGCAATCCACAACCACCAGCCGTCCATCCTTGCGATCGCTGTTCTCGTGAATGGCCTTTGCGAACAACTCCTTCCCGGTACCGGTTTCTCCGGTTATGATGACGTTTCCCTTGCTCCTGGCCGCTCTGGCCAATTTTTCCAGAGAAGAATGCAGCTGGCGACTCGCTCCGATGATCTTGTCCCTTCGGACCGTCTTGTGATTCAGAAACTCTTTTTTCTTGCCCCTGTAATCAAGAGAACGCTTCAAAATAGTCCGCAACGTGGTCATGGAAATGGGCTTTTCAATATAATCCCAGGCCCCGTTGCGAAGTGCCGCTTCCGCACCCTCTCCGTCCCCATACCGCGTCACGATGACCACTTCCGGCGAGGAAGGTGCCATCTGAAAATGCTTGATCGCCTCCAATCCGTTACCGTCCGGCAAAAACACATCCAATAAAACGAGATCATACGGGTTCGCCTGGACCTCATGCATCCCCTCGGAAAGGGATCGCATTCCCACATGATACTCACCCATGTGCTTCAGCACACGGCCAAGTGCGTTCAAAAATTCCTGGTCATCATCAACAATGAGTAATCGTGACATAAAAGGCAAAGGATGTTTTGGGGTTGAAGGGGTTCTCCTTTCGAATCAAGGAATCGATCCTGTCTCCGAACGCTACGATCTCAAGAGTAAAGCATAATCCATACCATCAAACTTTTTTTCATGGTTCCGAAATTGTTGGACACGTACCGACTTTTCCGGATGCAAGGTTCAGGATATTCTCGGCGATCATTTTTTTTCATAGTGGAGTCCATGCCTGAACCGTCGCCGGTAAAACACGAATCTCAAACAACACGCGCGTGCTCTTTCAGCATCACCACAGAGGATAGTGTGCATGTAGGTATGCTCCTTGCTGTCCGGATGGGTGTCCATCATACATACTCGTTTGGGTGAAATTGCCATCGCCTTGTGAAGCCGTTTCATGATCTCTTTCCATGCAGCTCCACGACAAGGTACGAAAGAGGACGTACGGTCAAGGCACATTTCTCCCGGCCTCGTTCACCATCAGCACACAAGGAGCCCTGCACATGTCTACCCTTCGCGTCCTGCTTCCCCTCATTGCGCTTTTCTCCCTTGCACTGCCTTCGACCGTCCCTGCCAAGCCCCTGCCATCCTTTGTTCTCGGCCCGGAAGATGTCCTCGAGGTCTCGGTCTGGAGAGACGAAACCCTGAGCAGAAAAGTCATGATCATGCCTGACGGCAAATTTTCCTTCCCTCTCATCGGCGATGTTCAGGCCGGTGGTCATACGGTGAGCGAGGTCCGGGACATGGTTCAGGAAAAGATCAAGAAATACGTTCCCGACGCGCCGGTCAGCGTGGTCATGGCGGAGATACGAAGTCCCAAGGTCTACATTGTGGGCAAGGTCAACAAACAGGGAACCTTCATCATGGAGGGTTCGCCCCTGACCGTTGTCCAGCTCATTGCCCTTGCCGGAGGACTGACTCCCTTTGCCGAGGGGGATGAGATCCACGTGCTCAGGGAATCGTCAGGCAAACAGACGGCCATTGCCATCGATTATGAAACGATCACCCAGGGTGAAGGCCTCAAGGACAATATCTTTCTCAAACCGGGAGATACTGTTGTTGTTCCCTGACAATTCCCGGCAGTGGCAGAAAACACATCGCTGCCACTGCCTTCAATCATGCAATCACAATAACGAGCAAGGTGACCGCAATGCACAACAAGACACTACCCTACTGCATAGTAATCATCATGACCCTTATTTTCGTATCTGCTTCTTCATCATGGGCTTTCAAGCAGACGGTGACGCCGTCAATCGGTATCAAAGAAACGTATGACACCAAAGTGGGATATACCGAGGATGACGATTTTGTACATTCTATTCTTCCTGGATTGTTGTACGATGTATCGAGTGAAACGTCCAAAGCACATTTCAGCGCCATTGGCGACTATTCCTGGTATTCCAAAGAAAGTGACTATGACGGATTCGATCAGGCATACCAGCTTGATCTCACTCATGACTTTTCAGACCGCTTTGCTTTCGGCATGAAAAACGACTTCACGTATGACAGTAATTCCAACCGCTCCTTCGAACAGACCGGTGAAAATCTGCGTACAGTGGACAGGATTCTCTATGGCGTGTCTCCCTATCTCACCTTTGACATCGACGAACTCACCACGGGCCGAATCAGTTACCGTATAAGGGAGTCCAACTATCAAGGCTATCGTCATGACGACACCTACAGCGACAGCATGACCCACAGCTTCGGGACGAGCGTCGACAGGAAGCTGACCGAGCTCGTTTCCATGGGTCTCACAGCCAGCGCCGATCTACGGTCCTACGACAAGAAAAACGGCAAGAATCACGATGATCATTACAAACTGTCGGTCCTGACCCGGTATCGGTATTCCGAACGGACCACCCTCAGAGTGAGCGTTTCCGGGGATCAATACTGCGAACATGAAATCGATGAAGACAGTGACACGACCAGGACGATCAATGTTTCCGCAGGGGCCAACTATGCGGTGAGCGAACGGATCAATCTGGATATCTTCATCGGTACCGGGGACCAGACCACCTTTGACGAAAGCGGAACACTGGGCATCGATATCAAGTGGAAGGGAGAAACCTGGGAAACGGCAGGTGGATACAAGAAGGATATCACCTCAGGTTCCCAAGGGTACGATCTCAAAAGGGATAGGGTCCACGGCAAGGTCGAGTACCTTTTGAGCGAAAAATGGCGGTGCGGATTCCAGGGGGTATTTGTCTATTCTGATCAGACGGACAGCGATGACGATGACGACGAAAGGTATACATATTATAGCATGGAACCATATTTGCAATATGAAATATTCAAGAATTCCTTTATCAAAGCAGGCTATAATTATGGTGTATACATGGACAGGGAAGATGACGACAGTATAACCCGCAACCAGATATATCTCATGTATACAATGATGTTTCCGTATGAAGATTAGATGTAACCATATACAAGCTCTACGAAAAACGGTGACGCCATGACGGACAATGTGAAAAGTTTCAAAAAGATTTTTGCACGTAGAAAATGGTACTTCACGATTCCTTTGATCACGATTCTTGCTTTCTCCATTCTCATGGCGTTTATCATTCCGCCCAAGTACAAATCAAAGGCGACCATTCTCATCGAAACCCAGGTCGTCCCCGAAGATCTTGTCAGGACAACGATCACCGGACTTGTGGAAGCCAGACTCCACGCCCTGTCCCAACGGGTGCTCAGCGTTCCCAACCTGGCTCGAATCATCGCGAAATACGAGTTGTACAAAGATATCCGCGCCAACCACACCAACCAGGAACTCGTGGAAAAACTGCGCGGGCAGATCGAATTGACCCCCATTACCACCAAGTGGGGCAACAAAAAGGACCAGGTTGCCATAACGGCCTTTGAAATCGGTTTCGAGGGCAGGGACCCCAATACCGTAGCCAAGGTCACCAGCGAACTCACGTCCATTTTTCTCGAAGCCAACCTCCACGACAGAGAGGCTAAGGCCACAACAACAGTGGATTTTCTGACCAGACAACAAAAATCCCTCAGGAAGGAAATCGTGGACAAGGAAAGTGCCGTTGCCCTGTTCAAGAATCGCCATCCCACGGAACTGCCTGAGATGATTCAGAGCAATCGCAATACCATGGAACGCCTGGCCCAGAAAATCGATCTCAAGGAAAGCGAACTGCGCCGACTTACCGACCACAAATCGCTTCTTGAAAGCCAATTGGCCACCATCAATCCATACCTCGTCGACGAGTCTTCAGACACGGATCTCGAAACGCTCAAACGCCGATATACCGCCTTCAGAGCCACCCTGTCCGAGGATCATCCGGACATGCTCATGCTCAAGAACAAGATAGCGGCACTTGAAAAGGCATCGAGCGGGTATGAAAGTATGGCCGATCTGCAGGCGGAACTCACGGAACTGAAAACCCGGAAAACAATCCTCAAGAAACGATATTCCGACCTGCATCCGGACCTGATCGCCCTGAACAAGAACATAGAAACCTTGGAGCATACGATTGCCGACCACCAGGAACCCGAGGGTTCCGGCCGGACCAAACGGCTGCACCCCAACAATCCGGTGTACCTGAATACCCAGCATCAGATCCGGAAAACCGCCATCGACATACGTGAAGGCAAGAAGGAACTGAGGGAAATCAAAAAAAATTACGCCCAGTATGCCAAACGGGTGGAAAACACCCCGAAGATCGAACAGGAATACAAATCACTCATGCGGGGCTATGCCAACGCCCAGCAACAATTCGAAACCATCTCGGCCCGGCTCATGGTGGCGGAACAGGCTCTCATCCTCGAGGAAAATCGAATGGCGGAAAAAATGACCATTATTTCACCTCCGTTCACCCCCGAACGCCCCTCGAGTCCCAACAGGCCGGCCATCCTCTTCCTGGGCTTTGCCCTGGCCCTTGCCGGCGGCATAGCCATGGTAGCCGTGGCTGAAAACATGGATCACGTGGTCCATGATGCCAAAGAACTGGCCGATCTCGTTGGTCTGCCTGTTATAGCGGTCATCCCCATGATCGTGACGGCCCGGGAAAAAATGCTCAGACGAGTCCGCATGATCGCGGTTCCTTCGGGCATCGTCATGCTTCTGCTCGGAGGGGTCGTTTCCGTCCACTTTTTTTACCGTCCTCTCGATGTCTTGTGGATCCAATTGAGTCGGAAGTTGACCATCATGTTCTGAACATCAACCATGCTGACTTTTCATAGAGACAGCTTCAATCCGGCAGCAACAGCAGTACCTAGTGAGGCGTGGGGTAGGGATAGGGTAAGGGTTAAGCGTGAAGAGTGAATCAATAATCTTGTGCAACGAGGGCGAATTCGTCCTAACCACACCGAAAAAAAAGTAACTCTTCACGCTTCACGCCTCATGCATCTTCGGTATCAGGCAACATAAATGCGTTTATTCCAACCAGCGAGTCCGCCATGAGCAAAATCGCAAAGGCCCTTGAAAAAGCGAAAAAACAACAGACATTCCATGAAATCCAGCCGTCGTCCCCCTTTGTCCCACACGCAAAGCCATCCGCGAAGGGTCCCATAGTCTATACGCACACCAAGGTCAGTTCCCTCAGTTCGCGGGATCTCGAAAGGTTCAGGGTCATGACGGCGATTCAGGATACCGAGGTCATCGATTACTACGGGTTGCTGCGTACCCAGGTCATCTCCCGTACCAAGAAACGAGGCCTGAATACCCTCATGGTCACCAGCGCCACGCCACGGGAGGGCAAGACAACCACGGCCATCAACCTGGCCCTGAGTATTGCCAGACATGCCCAGCAAACCTCCCTGCTCGTGGATCTCGATCTCCGCAATCCCGATATCAGCACCTATCTGGGGCTCGAGGAACAAACAGGGCTCACCAATTATCTCATGGATGATCTCTCCCTGGACACGGTCCTGGTGCACCCCGAGGGCATGAAGGATATCGTGGTGCTCCCGGCCGGTCAGTGCAGCAAGGAATCAACCGAGCTGCTGAGCGCCCCCAAGATGCAGTCCCTGGTGCAGGAACTCAAGACCAGGTATGCCGACAGATATGTCATCTTCGACTGCCCCTCGCTGGTGGACAATCCCGACGCCCTGATCTTCTCGTCCTATGTCGACGCCATCATCCTGGTGGTGGAAGAAGGCAAGTCCCCCAGGGAAAAAATCAGCAAGGCAATGGAGATGCTCGGCGGCAAGGAAATTGTCGGACTGGTCATGAACAAGGCATCCTAGCTATACGGGAACTTTCATGTACAATGAATTCTACGGATTCACCTCCAAGCCGTTCAGCATCGTTCCCAATCCGGACTGTCTGTACATGACGTCCAAGCATCAGCTGGCCCTGACCTATCTGCAATACGGTATTTCCGAAAATCTCGGATTCATCCTGCTCACCGGAGACATCGGAACCGGCAAGACCACCCTCATCCGCCACATCCTCAGGCAGATCGACACGGACATGGAGGTGGCCGTCCTTTTCAACACCCAGATCTCGGGCAACCAGCTCATCGAAATGATTCTCGGGGAGTTCGAGCTCCATCCGGAGTCCGGAAACAAATCCAAAAACCTGGACATACTGAACGAGTTTCTCATCGATCGATACGCCCAGGGGCGCAAGGTCATCATCGTCATCGACGAGGCACAGAATCTCTCCAAGGAAGTGCTCGAGGAAGTGCGCATGCTCTCCAATCTGCAAAGCGAATCACACATGCTTTTGCAGATCATGCTGGTCGGACAACCCGAACTCAAGGCAAAGATCAAGAGTCCGGAACTGGCCCAACTGACCCAGCGCATTGCCGTCAACTACCATCTGGGCCCCCTTTCCCGGGAGGAAACCGAGAAGTACATCGCGTTCAGACTCGAGAAAGCCGGTGGCAATCCCGAACTGTTCACCCCGGAATCCGTGAACATGATCCACGAATACTCGGCCGGAGTCCCCCGTTCCATCAATCTTCTCTGCGACGCGGCACTGGTTTATGGATTCGCCGACGAACTCACGCGTATCGGTACGACCATCATCGACCAGGTCGTGGCCGACAAGGGAGGAATCGGATTTGCCGCGTGCAGGGATGATACGGAAAACAACCATGAGGACGACATCGAGAAAACCTCGGAAGAAGATATATGGCCAAGTCGTATCAGCGCCCTTGAAAGGCAGGTGGATAAACTCTCCCTCCAGATCCAGTGGCAGATCCGCGAGCTCGAGGAGAGGGCCACATCCTTCAAGGACAATCTGATCAGTTCTCTCAAGCAACAGATCGCCCAGGAACGATCGAGAACCGACATTGCAGAAGCCAAATATATCAAGATCAGGGACAGTTATCTCGTACTCAAACGCGAATTCGTGTCTCTGAAAAACCAGCAAGCACCCTTCTCTCCCCTTCCTCCATCGCAACCCTCTTACGGGTTGCCGGAATCACCTCCTCCCTCCTCCAGCAAGCCCCCGAATGCTCCTGCCGGCTGGCAATGGTGCATGGGGTCCGCATGCATGTTCGTCATGACCATCGCGGGAATCGTCCTTTTCCGAACATATTGAGTACCTGTTCCGTACAACAAGTCGACATGGGGGCGTTCCCGGGAGGGACAAAACATCCTCCGCAGCAGCAGATGAAGAGGTAGGAAATTCCAGAACCTCCTAAATCTGACGACCTTTACCTCACATACTCCCACAAAGGCCTTTCGGTGAGTCTCC
>CAYWJL010000025.1:0-12744 GCA_964458145.1 uncultured Desulfovibrionales bacterium
ATGTGACGATGACGAAATTCGATCCCGATACCGATCCATACACCCCAAACCTAACCACCTAAAACATAAAACCGCCCCTCCCCCATGCACCTGAAAATCTTCCTGCCCACCGAAATCTTCTTTGATCGGGAAGCGACCAAAATCACGGCCGAAGGAGACAACGGCATGTTCTGCCTCCTGCCCAACCACCGGGATTTCGTCACCTCCCTGGTTCCGGGCATCGTCACGGTCACGGACACGGCCGGGACAACCCTCCACATGGGAGTGGATCGGGGCGTGCTCGTCAAATGCATGGACGAGGTCAACCTGGCCGTACGCAACGCCATCATCGGCCCGGATCTGGGTACCCTGGAGCGCACCGTCGAGGAAGAGTTCAACGTACTGGACGACAAGGAACGTACGGCCCGATCCGCCTTGGCACGGCTGGAAGCCGGGTTCATCCGGCAGTTTCTGAATATGGAACAGAAATGAAAAGGGCGGATAGAAGATGTAGGATGTAGGATATACGATTCAAGACCCGGAGACAGGCGTCGGCCCATGGAACACGCGGAATACACGGAAAAAAGGATACAGGCATTTGCCCGCGAAATAGTTTCTGCTCTTTAGAGTACGCGAAAAAAATGCCTTTCTCTGCGTCTCTGCGCCTCTGCGCGATAAAAAAGCCTTTTTCTGCCTCTCTGCCTCTCAGCACCTCTACGCGATACAAACATGAACATTCACGATCCCTTCCGCAAGGAAATCGCCCGCAAGGAGAGAAAACGGCTCTCCAGCCTCGACCATCCCGAGCCCCCGGTATGGTTCGGGTTGGGGACCTTCGGCGTCGTGGGCTGGAGTGTGGCCATACCGACCATTGCAGGGATTGCCCTTGGCATGTGGATCGACCGCTCCTTTCCCAGCAGGTATTCGTGGACCCTGATCCTTCTGACCCTGGGCATCATGGCCGGATGCTTCACCGCCTGGGGGTGGCTGTCCAGACAACGGCGGGAGATCCATGAGCACGAACGGAATCGGGACAGGGACGAGGAGAAATGATCTCCTGGACGGATATGGGCATTGCTCTGGTCACGGGAGTTGGAACAGGAGTGTTCTTTTTCGGGGGGCTGTTGTGGACGGTCAGACGCATCCCACGCAGCAAACATCCCAGAACCATGGTCTGGTCGAGTTTTCTGATTCGCCAAGCCGTGAGCGTGACGGTGCTCATCAATATATGCCGTGATATGTGGGAATGTTGGGCGGTGGCCTTGATGGGGTTTCTCGTGGTACGGACCTTTATGATCAAAGGGCAGAATGTCGGCATACAGACAGATGATTCCCCAAAGGGCGGACACGCAGGTCCGCCCCTACGATGACAACTCTCTTTGCAATCACGTTAAAATATCATGACCATCACCCCTGACACCACCATCTTCTGGCAATACGGCCCCATCAAGCTGAACGAGACCATCGTCTCAACCTGGCTGATCATGGGGCTTTTGGGATTGCTCGCCTGGTGGATCGGCAGACGCATCTCCCATGAAAAACCCGCATCCTTCTGGCAGCATGTTCTGGAAGTGATCATCGCCTTTGTGCGCGAGATCATCGAGGACACCACCCGCCACAAGGTGGAGGCAATCCTGGTGTTCACGGGCACCCTGTTCCTCTTTGTGGCCACGTCGAACATCCTCTCGGTCATCCCGGGCTTCACCGCGCCCACGGGCTCCCTCTCCACCACAACGGCCCTGGCCCTGTGCGTGTTCGTGGCCGTACCCTGGTTCGGGATCTCGCAGGTGGGCCTTACGAGCTATCTGAGGAACTATGTGCGACCCACATGGATCATGCTCCCCTTCAACATCATCGGTGAAATTTCCCGAACCCTGGCCCTGGCCGTGCGCCTCTTCGGCAACATGATGAGCGGCACCATGATCGGAGCCATTCTCCTCCTTGTCATCCCCCTCATCTTCCCGGTCCTCATGCAGCTCCTGGGCCTGCTCACCGGCATCATCCAGGCCTATATCTTCGCCGTCCTGGCCATAGTCTACATAGCTTCAGGCATGGAAACCCAGCAGCCCTCACCCCGTAACCACCTAAAACGTAAAACCTAAAACCAAAACTCCCGGAGTCCCCATGAGTGATCTCGCACTAATCGGCATGGCCTCGGCCCTGGCATCGGGTCTGTGTATCGCCATCGGTTCCATCGGCTCTGCCCTGGGCGAAGGCCGTGCCCTGGCCCAGGCCCTGGCCTCCCTGGCCCAGCAGCCCGACGAAGGCAACACCATCACCCGCATCCTGTTCGTGGGCATGGCCATGGTGGAATCCACGGCCATCTATTGTTTCGTGGTGTCCATGATCCTGCTCTTTGCCAACCCGTTCTGGAATTATTTCATTGCTCAGGCAGGATGACCCGTGCTCATCGATCCCTTTACCGTTTTCGTCCAGGCACTCAATTTTCTGATCCTGGTTCTGGTCCTGAAACGCTTCCTTTTTGGCCCCATCACCCGGGCCGTGGCAGGGCGCGAGAAACGTATTGCCGAGGAACTCGAGTCGGCGCGCAAGGCCCGGGAAAAGGCCGTGCAGGATCAAAAGGACATGGAAGAACAAAAAGCCGGATTCAGGGAGGAGGAGACCCGGTTGCTCCAGGAGGTCAAAGCCCGGGCAGCCGCACTGGAAAACGAGCTCACGGCCTCGGCCAAGGCCGCGGTCAAAGAAAAGGAGCGCGCTTTTGTCCACTCCTTTGAGCGGGAGAAAATCCGCAGGGCCGACGAGTTCAAGCGGGAAATGGCCTCCCATCTTTTTGCCATGACGGACAATGCCATGCGCGATCTGGCCGGTCTTTCCCTGCACGCATCCATGGTTACCCATTTTCTGGACACTCTGGAGCAGGAAGCCGGATCACAGCAGAACCGCTTTCGCAATCTTGTCACCGGCCAGGGCACATTGACCGTGAGCACGCCTTTTGACCTGAACGAGACACTCCTTGAACGGCTTCGATCCATCCTGGAAAATGATTTCGGATTCCGGGGAAAGCTCGTTGTTCAAATCGATCCGCAACTTCTGGCAGGTCTTTCCCTGAGCGGCAACGGCCACCGGATGGACTGGACCATCCACCGCTATCTCGCGGATCTCAAAACCGGTCTTCTGGAGCAGGAATCGTGACCACCGACAACCATGACGCCCCTTTCAAGGCGAGTATCGAAACCACACGCACGACAGTGCACAGGGCCATCCATGCAGCCCGCCCCAGTCTCGAACCCAGAGAAGTCGGCCGCGTGACCTCGGTGGGTCGCGGCGTGGCCGTGATCCGGGGACTTTCACGTGTCCGGTCCGAAGAACTGCTCGTCTTTCCGGGTGACCTTTACGGCATGGCCCTGAATGTGGAGCGCGACGCAACAGGCGTTGTCCTTCTGGGGGATTACGACCATCTCAAGGCGGGTCAGGAGGTCAGACGCACCCGTCGGGTCGTGGATGTTCCCGTGGGCAACGAACTTCTGGGCAGGGTCATAACCCCAACGGGACTTTCCCTGGACGACCAGGGGCCCATCACGACCGCAACCCGCCTTCCCATCGAACGTGAAGCCAGGCCCATCATACACAGGGACCCGGTGACCACCCCTCTGGAGACCGGGCTCAAATCCGTGGACGCCCTCATCCCCATCAGCCGGGGACAGCGCAAACTCATCCTCGGTGGCCGCCAGACAGGGAAGACCTCCTTTGCCGTTGACACCATCATCTTTCAAAAAGACAAGAACGTTCTCTGTGTCTACTGCGCCATCGGCCAACGAGCTGCGGGAACGGCCACGGTCATCCACGACCTGCGCGAACACGGAGCCATGGCGTACACCTGCGTGGTCGTTGTCGAAGGCGACGATCCCCCCGGGCTCCAGTTCACAGCCCCCTACGCGGCAACGTCCATTGCCGAACATTTCATGGAACAGGGGCACGACGTCCTCATCGTCTACGACGACCTGACCAGACACGCCCAGGCGTACCGGGAACTCTCCCTGCTGCTCGAACGCCCGCCCGGTCGAGAGGCCTTTCCCGGGGATATCTTCTATGTCCATTCCCGGCTTCTGGAGCGCTCCACCCATCTGCGCAAGGAACACGGCGGCGGCTCCCTGACCGGGCTGCCCATCATCGAGACCGAGGCCCAGAACATGTCCGCGTACATTCCCACCAACCTCATCTCCATCACCGACGGCCAGATCTATCTTTCCCCGGACCTGTTCCAGAAGGGAGTTCTTCCGGCCGTGGACGTGGGCAAATCCGTCTCACGAGTGGGCGGCAAGACCCAGTATCCGGCGTTCCGGTCCGTTGCCGGCCGGCTCAGGCTCTCCTACTCCCAGTTCGAGGAACTGGAGGCCTTTTCCAGATTCGGAACCAGGCTGGACGAGGCCACCAAAGCCACCCTGGAACACGGCCGCAGGGTGCGAGAAATTCTCAAGCAGCCGCCCTTTTCGCCCTTGAGTGCGGCCGAGCAGGTGGCCGTGCTCCTGGCCGTGTCCGGCAACCTGTTGGATGGGGTACCACCCCAAGAGATCCCGGCCATGGAGAGCCGAATCAGAGACTATCTTTCCAATATGCCCGAGATAGAGACGTCCATCAGGGATGGAGTGCCCCTTTCCAACGAGGATCAGGCATCCCTGCTCGCACGCATGGCCGAACATCTGGGGATCGAACCGCCCGAGAAGCCGGATTGATACATCATCCATGGAAGCCCTGAAGAAAAAAATCCACAGCGCCGGAGAGCTCTTTTCACTGGTCAAGACCATGAAGGCCCTGGCAGCGGTGAACATGCGCCAGTACGAAACCGCCCTTGCCTCATTGCGGGAATACTTCACTACCGTGGAGATGGGGCTGCAGGCCGTGCTCGCCCAGCTTCCCCGGCGCCGGGCCGCCAGCAGCCGCAGGGGCCGGACCACCTGCGGCTACATCGTGTTCGGGTCGGATCAGGGCATGTGCGGGTCCTTCAACGAGCAGGTCGCCGAGGCCACACGCGCCCACTGGCAGGATTCGGGACAGGGGGAAAACGGGATGAGCGTGATCACCGTTGGAGAACGGCTGGTCTACGACTTTGCAGACACCATCCATCACGGCTTTTCCCTCCCGGCCCAGGTGCGTGGAATCACCACGAGAACCCAGGAAATCCTGGCCGTCATGGACAGGTGGCAGCATGAAAAACGCATTCACACCATCATCATCGTCCACAACCAACCTGTCCATCCCACGGGATTTGCGACCATAACAACCCGCCTTCTGCCCATGGATCAGGAATGGTACGATCATCTGGCCCGCGAGACATGGCCTTCAAAACAGATCCCCATGACAACGGTGGACCTGGACGTGCTCCTGTCACGCTTCAGCAGCCAATACCTGTTTGCATCCCTGCACCGGATCATGGCCGAGTCCATGGTGGCTGAAAACAGCGCCCGCCTGGCCGCCATGCAGGCGGCCGAAAAAAATATCGAGGAGCTCCTGGGCGAACTGACCGGCCGGTACCACAGGGAACGGCAGAGTCAGATCACCGAGGAACTCCTCGATATCATCGTGGGCTTTTCAACCATCAACAGGGGACGTCAGGATCGTGACAGGTCCGGGGCTTCACCCGAATAGTCACGCAGCCTCCCTCACTGCATCGGACGTATGTTGCTGCAGGACCCGAAAATAATCATTTCGGCCCAGTCGAACCCGAAATTCAGGGTCTGTTCACCCTCATGCAAAATCTCCTGCTTGCGGGCAGCCGTCATGTCCAGACGGTCGAGCAGGGACATTTTGGCAATGAATTCCTGGAATCCGTCCACATTGTACAGAGCCATGAGAACCATGCCGAGCTTCTGCGGGGTGACTTCCACGGCGGCGTCCTGCTGCCTGGTCATGAGCTGCATATATCTGTCATTACTGGTGTTATAGGACCCGAGTCCCTGGTTTTCCATCCACGCCACAGGGGTCCACTCACGGTTTTCCCCAAACCCCTTGCAATGGTCCTCGTGAATGAGGAAAAATCGCTCCTCGTTACGGCCGTCAGCATCCATGCGGGCCGCTCTGCCCAGAGGATAGGCCCTGCAGGCCCCGGGACGCGTATGGTACACCGAGCACCCTTTTTCCCGGACAAAGGGACACGAGCCCTCCCTGTTCTCGAGCATACGAAGATGGAAACAGGGCAGCCCCGTATCATCGGCAATGTGCAGATCCGCGTAGTCGCGCAGCACGTCATTGGTGGGCATGTTCAGCGAACAATGAAGGCGGTAGACATCATAGGGAGTCAGAATGAGCCGGAGCTTGCTGCAGCAGGCATTGAAACAGCAGACACCCGGATGACAGCTGAAGATGAAAGGTTCCTGTGATTGAAGCTGGGTGTGGTCGTCGAGAAAGGCGGCGGTACGATCGTTCGTGGGCATTGAAATCCATCCATGAGACGGCCATGGGCCATCCGCAAAGGCTACAAGATCCGCTCCTCCATATGACAGCATCCTGCCTCACGAAACCACACCGGCATCGAAAGATATGCAAAAATGGCCAGAGCTCAAGATTGCGGTGCCTACGCGGAATGCCCAACGCACTCAAGGAATATCTTGATACCATCCCCCGTGCCTGCCCCTACGATGTCCCTTCGGGCCCTTGGTGGTTCCATTTTTTTCTTGATCTCCTGTCATTCTTAAAGGTAGACTTTAAAAATGACAGATAAAAAACGCTACCTCGCCTCCAAAATCGACCGATTGCTGGACATGTTTCCCGTTGTCGCGATCATCGGCCCCCGCCAATGCGGGAAATCCACCCTTGTCCGGGCATTGCGGCCGGGCTGGAAATATTACGACCTCGAACGGCCGGACGATTTCCAGCTCATCACCAGCGATCCCCTGGGATTTTTCTCCAGACGCACCCAAGACACCATCATTGACGAGGCCCAGCAATATCCCGACCTGTTCAAAATTCTCAGAGGGGTCATCGACAGTGACCGACAGACAACCGGGCGCTATCTCATTACCGGCTCCAGCTCTCCGGAAATCGTCAAGGGACTGTCCGAGAGTCTGGCCGGTCGTCTGGCAACCGTTGAACTCTGGCCCTTCAAGGCCGGTGAGTATCACGATCAGCCCTTATCACCTCTCTACGAAGCCCTGATGCAAGGAGTCGAAGCGGTCGAATCGCTCCTCGACAGCCCCCCCCTGCTGACCCACGACCAGGTGTACACCCACTGGATGCAGGGCGGATACCCGGAACCACGGATCAAGGCACAAACCATCCCGGAATTCCACGGGCTGTGGATGGACCAGTATTTTTCCCAGTACATGGACCGGGACATCAGCCGTCTCTTCCCACGCATCAACCGATTCGTCTTTCGCCGGTTCATCCAGACCCTGTCGTTTCATTCAGGTCATATCCTCAATCAGTCGGAATTGGCCCGGGCCATCGAAGTCAGCTCACCGACCGTCAAGCAATACCTGGAAATCCTGCACAACACCTTTGTCTGGCGCAACCTGCCAAGCTTTGAAAAAAACAGCCTCAAGCAGGTTCAAAAAATGCCCAAGGGCTTTTTCAGAGATTCAGGCATACTCCATCACCTGCTCAAACTCACGGATGTGGACAGTCTTCTCATTCACCCATCAGCCGGTGCATCCTTTGAATCCTTCATGATCGAGGAAATCCTTCGCGGTTTCCAATCCACCATGGCCGTGGGAATGGATTATTACTTCTACAGGACCAGGGGCAAGGCGGAAGTCGACCTGATCGTCGAGGGCCCCCGAGGATTGATCCCCATCGAGATCAAGCTCGGCACAAAAATCGATCCGAGAAAACTCGTTGGCCTCAAGCAATTTGTAAAGGATACCGAGGCGCCCCTGGGTATCGTGGTCAACAATGCACGCAGGGCGGAGTTTCTGAGTGATACCATCCTGCAGATCCCGGCGTGCTACTGGTGACGGGCAATTCCCCCTTGCCTTTTTTCCGGTTTTCCCGGATGTGGCGGGCATGGATTTCACGCATTCCTTTCAAAACGCCCTGCTTGACTGGTTCGAAAAAAACCGCCGGGATCTACCCTGGCGCAGGGACTACGCCCCCTACAAGGTCTGGGTTTCCGAGATCATGCTCCAGCAGACCCAGATGGACCGGGGGGTGGCCTACTTCAACCGATGGATGGAACGATTTCCGGACGTTCAAAGCGTGGCCGCGGCCCATGAAGACGAGATACTCCGCGCCTGGGAAGGGCTGGGGTATTACAGACGGGCCAGGAACCTGCACAAAACGGCCAAAATCATCGTCACCGAGTACGGGGGTATCTTTCCCGAGACAGCAGAGGAACTCGCCACACTGCCGGGCATCGGTCCCTATACAGCGGCCGCCATTGCGAGCATCGCCTTTGAAGAACCCGTTCCTGTGGTGGATGCCAATGTCTCCCGGGTGCTTTCACGCATCTTCGATATCGACACCCTGGTTACCGCGACCCCGACCCGCACCACCATCCACGCCCGAGCAGCAAGCCTTCTCCCTCCGTCCCGAGCCCGTGACTTCAACCAGGCCATCATGGAACTGGGCGCCTTGGTCTGCACCAAATCTCCCTCCTGTCTCCACTGCCCCCTCAAAGCCCTGTGTGCGTCCCTGGCAAAGGGCAACATGCTCGAGCGCCCGGTCACCCGAAAACCCCCGTCCATCATTCCCATCATCATGGCTTCCGGGGTTCTCGTACATGAGGAACGGATCTTCATCCAGAAACGCCGCGACAACGATGTCTGGGCCAATCTCTGGGAATTTCCAGGAGGGTGCGTCATCCCGGGCGAACCCCCGGAAACAGCGGTTGTCCGGGAATTTCTGGAAGAAACCGAAATCCCCGTCACCCCAAACAGGAAACTGGCCGAGATCAAACACAGCTACACCCGTTACCGGGTCACCCTGCACGCCTATCTCTGCACCACCCTGATCCCGGCCCGGCCGGTATTGCACGCCGCCCAGGCCTGCAAATGGGTCTTTCCCGACGAACTGGATCAGTTTGCCTTTCCCACGGGTCACAGAAAACTGATCGACATCCTGTTCAGAGAAAACATCCTCGGATGACCCCCCGGGCAAAATGATGACTTTTCTGTCACACCAGCTGCAAACAGCTTCATCTTGTTCACAATTTCATGGACCTTTGCCAAAATTCCCGTTACCAGACATCCTCGGGTGAATCCGGAAATCGGTCATCTCGGTATATCACGTGCGATCGAACCATCCGCCCGACCATCCAGCGTTCAAAGCTATAGGGGATAACAACATGCCCACAAAGATCGACACGTCAATCGATACCCTTGGTGTTCCCAAAATTGACAGCACGCTTCCTTTCGGGCCCTTTGTCCCTCCCGAGGAAACAACCGTCATTCATGTCGGCCCGGACGTGATCGAGGAAGCCGGATCCGAACAGCTGCTCATTCCCTTTGAAGAAGCCGGTCCCCGGGAAAAGGTCTATTTCGATCCTCCCAAGACCAAATGCGCCCTGGTGACCTGCGGTGGTCTCTGCCCGGGCCTCAACGATGTCATCAGATCCATTGTCATGGAAGCCCACCATCATTACAACGTGGCCGCAACCATCGGTATCCGCTACGGGCTGCAGGGATTCATCCCCAAATACGGCCATGACATCATGGAACTGACCCCGGAAAAGGTGACCTCCATTCATGAATTCGGAGGCACCATCCTGGCATCCTCCAGAGGCCCCCAGTCTCCCGAGGAAATCGTCGACGCCCTCGAACGTATGAACATCAACGTCCTGTTCATGATCGGCGGTGACGGAACCATGCTGGCGGCCAAACTGATCAACCAGACCATTGGCGAACGGAATCTGAAGATCGCGGTCGTCGGCATCCCCAAGACCATCGATAACGACATCCACTTCGTATCCAAGTCCTTTGGTTTCGACTCTGCCGTTGCCAAGGCAACCGAGGCCATCCGCTGCGCTCATGTGGAGGCCCAGGGAGCCCCTAACGGAATCGGCATTGTCAAACTCATGGGCAGGGAATCGGGATTCATCGCGGCCGAGGCCTCCCTGGCTCTCAAGGATGTCAATTTCGTGCTCATCCCGGAGGAGCCCTTCGAGCTCAAGGGAGAGAACGGTTTTCTGCAGGCGTTGGAATGCCGATTGACCCGCAGGAAACACGCGGTGATTGTGGTTGCAGAAGGCGCGGGCCAGAATCTGTGCAATACGAGCCGGAAAAAGGACGCCTCGGGCAACCCGGTTCTCGGGGATATCTGCGACGTGCTCCGCACGGAAATCAAAACGTATTTCAAAAAGAAAAAAATTCCCATCACCCTGAAATACATCGATCCCAGTTATATCATACGATCCATCCCGGCCAATGCCCACGACCGCGTGTACTGCGGTTTTCTGGGCCAGCATGCCGTGCATGCGGGCATCGCCGGCAAGACCAATATGGTGGTGACAAGGTTGCAGGATCGCTACGTATACCTGCCCCTGAATCTGGTCACCCAGAAACGACGCAAACTGAACACCCAGTCCATGTACTGGCGTTCTGTTCTGGAATCCACGGGCCAGCCCCAATTCCTGAAACAATGCTTTGCACCCGAAAAATAATCACGCTGCACCTGCACATCCACATCGTGAGCATAGGTGCATAAATTTCTCTCATGCGGCCAAGCCGCAGTTTTACGTTTTAGGTTTTATGTTTTACGTTCAAGTGGTTATAGAATTTTCTTGTTTTTTATTACAGAACCTTTTGAGTAAGGTACCAACAAGATTTCGCACAATCTCGTAGGGGCGATTCATGAATCGCCCGTTTTTGCAGCCCCCCGGGAGGGGCTGCAAAAACATTCTTTGGCGTCCTTCACAAGTAACGATTATTTTTGCGAGTGAACGTATCCATACAGCATCAAACGGGGAAGACATGAAAAAATCGGTCGTGATCATCGGTTCCATTCTGGTCGTCGGAGCGATTGCAGCTGCAGTGACCTTTTTCATCCACACATCGCCCTCCCAAAAGGCAGAAACGCCTCACATCGCAGTGAGACCCCCGGAACAAAAACCCGACCCGGCCTCCACCGAGCAGCTGGAGTTGACCTTCCAACCGCCCGGCCCCAATGCCACCGCCCCTTCAGCTTCAGCAGCGAACCAGACCGGTACCGATGGGGTCTCCACAGCCAAAGAGGAAGACTCTCATGTCACCCTGGGGTTTTTCGATGACCTGGTTGCACTGGCTCTTGCAAACTACCAGCCGGCACACTCTGTTGCCAATCCGAGCCCCCGCAGCCGATTGGATCTGAGCGTCAAGACCCTGAACATGCATTACGGCCTCTCCCTTGAAGGACTCAATGACGGCCGCGAAGACATGCCCTCGGCCCGTCAGGCCATCCTGTCCTACATTCTGACACCGAACATGCTGGATTTTCTCTTCGATCTCTACGGACACGAATGCATCCTCAAGGCCCAGGAAAAAGCATCCACAACCGTCAAACGTTTTCCGGGCGACTCCGGCGAAGCGGAATCACGCCTTATGACTCTGGAACAGCAGAAGGATTTCTTTCGGCTGACCGCCCAAAAACTCCAGGATCTGGGAAAAATATTCAAGGCCATCGGAACGATGGACCAATTCTCCGCAAAGGTCGAAAAATACCTGAAGCTGCGCATCGAACTCAACAATGCCTATTACACCTTCTGGGGCCTCAATGACAGCAATGCCGAGCAGGCCGAGATCGATCGAGCCGCCAGTGCCATCAAAAGCAACATCCTCGCCTTTGATCAGAGCAAAAAGGCCCTTGTGGCCAGCATCGTCAATACGGCCCATCCGGAAATGACGGGAGAAGGCGATATCCTGTACATCGCCAAATGGGCGTTCAGACGCGAAACCGACCAGTCTACCTCGCCGAAAACATTTGAAGCCCTGGGGACGAACCTGATCACGCTGGGCGACGATTTTTCACGTCACGGCAATGAACTGGACTGATCCATGGTACGCTACACCGGCATCAACCATCTGGCCCTGGCCACAAAAAACATGGACACAACGGTCCGGTTCTGGAGGGATCTGCTGGAGATGCCCCTGATCGCGGGGCTCGGACATGAAGGGTACCGGCAATATTTTTTCGAAATTTCGGACCACGACATGATCGCGTTTTTCGAGTGGCCCGAGGTGGAAAACATTCCGGAAAAGGATCACGGCGTACCGGTCAAGGGACCGTTCGCCTTTGATCATATCGCCCTGGAGGTCAGCTCCCACGAGGATCTCTGGACCCTCAAGGACCGGTTGGAGGCCAATGACATCTGGGTTTCCGAAGTGGTGGATCACGGGTTCATACAGTCCATCTACACCTTTGATCCCAACGACATCCCCATCGAGTTCAGCGTGCCGATGAAGGAAGTGGACCTTCGAACGACCCCGCAGATGCACGACTCACACCCCACCCCAACGGCCCGGGAAGGTTCCCGGCCCCGACCCGGCATATGGAAACATCCCGACACGCCCACCCCGCCCCAAGAAAGGATGAGCTATCCCGGCGAAGGAACGGTCTTTAAAGAAAAGGGCCGTGATTAGGCTTCCTGGTGAACATCGGCCATCACAACCAAGAAAATCGAACACCCTGCAACGGCACTCACCGCCCGGCATATTTCATATGCCTCGAGACGCAGAGACGCAGAGAAACAAAAGAAGAAAATGTCTTTCTCTGCGTCTCGAGCGAGCTTGTGAGCGGGCGGTGAAGTGTTTGTGCCTTCAACTCCCAGAAACAACGTTCTACGATTCCATTCCCACCGCATCCACCAATCGCGAAACCACCTCGGTTGCCTTTCCCTGC
>CAYWJL010000026.1:0-4410 GCA_964458145.1 uncultured Desulfovibrionales bacterium
AATCGGTCTGACCTTGCTGCTTGGGAAAAAAACGGTTTGCGTCCTTATAGATATACTTCATTTTGCAAGCCTGCCAGAAAAATCTATCAGTTTTCAGCCTTGTTGAGGTCTTCTTGTAATGTCTAAAGAATATACAATAAATATAACATATAGTTTTGTTGGAATATTTTTTATATATATTTTTTTAGTAATTTTGATTCACTTTTCTAATATTAAATACTTGATCGATGTTGACTGGGCAAGAAATGATTTTGATTATTGTATAATGATTCCTTTTGTCGTTTCGTTTCTTTTTTTTAAAAAGCGGTATGAAATAATTAAATGTCCATCTGTTCAGTCATGGTTTGGATTGTTAATCGTACTTTTGGGAGGAATCCTAACCATATTTGGTGAATTAGGGGGAGAATACTTACTTTCATATATTTCTTTATGGCTTCTCATAGTAGGTTTTTTTGTGATTGTATGGGGAGTAAAAAAAGTTAACAAAGTGTTTTTTGCATTTTTACTGCTTCTCACTATGTTCCCGCCGCCGTCATATGTCTATTCCCGGATTACTCTCAAGATGCAGATTCTCTCTTCGGTATTTGCTGAAAAAATACTTCAATTTATTGGTATTGCTGCCTTCCGCGAGGGAAACATTATTGATGTCGGAACCACCAAAATCCAGGTTGTCGCAGCCTGTAGCGGCCTTCGCTATCTCATTCCGATTTTTATCGTAGCAGTGATAATGGTTTTTTTAATGAATACCAATTTCAAAAAAAGAAAACTATTTTTGGTGTTCGTATCTCTTCCATTGGCAATCATTATGAATGGACTTCGATTGGCTTTTACTGGGTACTTAGCCAAGGAATATGGGACTTGGGCCATTGAAGGGGTATACCATGATTTAATTGGGTGGGTATTTTTCGGGATATCAATCGTTATTTTATTTGTTTTTATGACTCTTTTGGATAGCCAAGAGTATTCTACTACACTTCAAAAGAAAATTAAGTTTCTTTTTAGTTGGAATACTAGTACTCATTTTTTAAAAAATAACTTGATTGTTTATCTTTCTATTTGTTTTCTTGTTCTTTTAAATATTTTCATAAATTTTCAAAAAACACATCACAAGGCATACGTCATTGATAGTGCCCTGACAACTTTTCCGTTGAACATTGGGAACTGGTCAGGAAAGCGATCCTCAATTCCCCAGTCGACTCTTAACGAACTCGATTCATCGGATTATGCTCTTATCGATTACGCGAATATTCTTGGTGAGCAAGTCAATTTTTATAGTATTTACTATGCTAATCAAACAAAGGGAAAGTCCATTCATTCTCCTGAAACATGTCTACGTGGTGGTGGATGGCGATTTGTAAAGAGCGATCAAGTTCAAATCTTTAAGGATTTTTATGTCAATAGGTCTATTTTATCCAATAATGATCGTCAAATTCTATCGTATTTCTGGTTCACGTGTAGAGGAAGAAATTTAACCAATGCCTTAGAGCTGAAATTCTATAATTTTTGGGATAGATTGATTTCCGGAAGATCTGACGGGGCTTTGATCCGAATAATTACTCCAATAAGCAATGGAGATGTCAAATCTGCTGATTCGAGAATGGCAAATTTTATGCAGTATCTCATTCCTGTTATTAATGATTACTTCGACGATATGACATAAAATGAGCTATCTGATACCATTTTATCTTGAATTCTTAATTGTTACACTTATGATGCCTTTTGCAATAAAGGCTGCAAATTGCATGGGGATTGTCGATGCTCCTGGATACAGAAAGATTCATTCCAGGCCGATACCTCGCATTGGTGGGGTAGTCATATCATTAAGTGTGCTTTTACTTTTTTATTTGTTTAGCGAAGAATCATTGTTTTTTTATGGTTTTATTTGTTCTGGTAGTATTATTCTACTATTTGGTTTTCTAGATGATTGTTATTCAATCAATTATAAATATAAGTTTTTGTCTCAATTGGTCGCATCAATACTCTTCATTAATGTTTCTGGAAATTATATTCCTTTTGTAGAAAAAATTTTCAATATTCAATTCCTGTATATCGATATCATTTTGACATCAGTATTTCTTGTTGGAACGATCAATATTATAAACCTCTCAGATGGACTCGATGCTTTGGCGTCGGGTCTATCTCTATTATCGTATGTTTTTATTGGTTTTATGGCATATCAAAATCATCAGTCACATATGGTGGTCATCTCAATTTTGATGATTGCCTCAATTTTGGCATTTATGAGGTTTAACGTTTTCCCGGCCAGGATTTTTATGGGTGATACTGGCAGCCAATTTCTTGGTTTTACCCTGGGAATTTGCATCGTTACTCTTTCCTTTGGCAAGGATCATTCAGCACTCAATATCGGTCTGATACCATTTTTGCTTGGTACGCCCCTTATTGATACTTTAAATGTTATACGCGTTAGAGCGAGTAAGCATAAAAATCCATTCTTGCCTGATAAAAATCATATTCACCATAAGCTGATAGCTTTGGGATTGCCGCAATATCAAGCGGTTGTATATATCTATCTGGCGCATTTTTTTCTGCTGAGTCTTGGGTTGACATTGAAAAATTGCGATCCTTTATGGCTTCTATCTATTTATGTATCAATTGTTTTGTTTGTTTTTTGTCTTAGAAATATTAGAATTCCTGATCTCTTCAAGTTGTGTTTATCGTATTTAAACTCTTTATTCTTTGTGAATTCTTATTTTCGTTCATCATTTTTTATTTCGCGGCAGGCTATTTCTAAGTTTTTTTGGAATGTATTTTTTGTTACATTAAGCCTTTACTATATTTATTTTTCATTAGTGCTTGAAAATATCGGTTTTGATTATTTTATCTATTTATTTTTGTTTTTGCTGGCTTTAATGATACCATTTATTCTTTTCGATAAAAATAATATTTCTTTCATTAAAACAGTTTTTTATTTTCTTAATATTATACTTCTAATCTACTCGAATGATACTATTATTTTTGAATTCGGTAATGATTTGCTGAGATTAAGTTTAATTGATTTATCAATAATTGTAGTTTGTTTTTTATACGTATTTTGTATTATTCTCACTTCTGAAAAATTACCTATAAATTCGATTGATGTTTTATTGATTCTGGGTAGTGTTTTTTTTATTGCTTTATCTCGATTTGAATCAAACTTTCTATACTATTTACGTTTTACATTGAAGCTTATTTTGATGAGTTTTTTTGTTAATCTTATTTTTTCTCGTTTTCAAAGAAATGTAAAATATGTAACGTTTATAATGTTTTTTTTAGTTCTTGTTTTTATATTCAAGACCATCGTACTTTAAAAAATT
Source organism: uncultured Desulfovibrionales bacterium (assembly GCA_964458145.1). Classification (GTDB taxonomy): domain Bacteria; phylum Desulfobacterota; class Desulfovibrionia; order Desulfovibrionales; family Desulfomicrobiaceae; genus Desulfoplanes. The sequence continues at coordinate 3,315 of CAYWJL010000026.1, forward strand.
GAGGCTGATATGATTTTGAAACATTCTCTAGCCGTTATGTTGCTTGCGATAGGCATGTGTCTTTCATGTTCTGATAGATATGAGAATCGAGATCGATTTTATACACTCGCACAGCAATCATTTGTCGATAAGGAATATGGCGATGCCTTATTGCATATCAAGAATGCTCTTCGCATAGATCCTCATTTTGTTTCCGGATATAACCTTTTGGGAAAAATCGCTTTTGAAAGTAAAAAATTTAATAATGCTAAAAGTAATTTTTTAAAGGCTTATGATAATGATCCGCAATCCGTTGAAGCAAATATCGGACTTGCAAAATCTTTTATCTATTTGCATCAACCCAAAGAAGCTTTAAAATATATCAATAATGCTCTTAAAATCGAACCTGATAATAATACCATAAAATTTTTACAGGGAATTATTGATTATCAAGAAAAACGTTTTAAAGATTCTTTGCGCATTTTGCATAAAATTCCTAAAAAGGAACGTACCAATGAAGTGCTTTTTTTGCTTGGAAAAAACTATATTGAGCTGAATAATCCAGCTGGTGCTATCGAAACTTATTTATCTGGAATAGCGTCGACTGATGACTCAACGTCTCTCCATTTCGAGCTTGCCAAAACCTATGAGTCTTTAAAGGATTATACAAATGCAGCGACTCATTATGAATATATTTCAAGTCATGCAAGCCATTCTGAAGCTTGGAAATATTCTCTGGTTCATTTTTATATGAGAATGGGTGATTTTCAAAAGGCTCAAGATATTTTGACCCGGTTAATTCGGGAAACATACGATATTGAGGCGTTAAAACTTCTCACTCATCTTTTGGTACAAGAAAATGATTTCGATGACGCTGAAAATTTAATTCAAGACTATGAAAAAAAATATTCAGATAAAAGTGATTTGAAAATTCATTTAGTCAATTTTTATATTCATACTAAGAAATATTCTCAAGCAAAAAAACTACTTGATAAAGACATATCAGCGGTTTCTTCGTTAAAATTAAAAAGACCCTCTGAACATGAAAAAAACAGGATGCCGGCAACCAATCTCACGCTCTATGCCAAGTGGACGGCTGCTGTTCCGCCGGTGACCC
>CAYWJL010000026.1:4420-9493 GCA_964458145.1 uncultured Desulfovibrionales bacterium
TAACGGTGCAATCATTTCCCATCCTGTCCTTTTTTTACCTTCATTAAAATTAAAGAATATATATAGAAAGCTTTTAGTACAGGTTTTAAGAATCACTCAGGAAACGGATACTATCTATGAGCTTATGCAGAGCATCCGTAAAGATGATCCTGATGACTGTGATGCTCTCATGTATTTCGCACACAAATCTTTGCAAGAAGGTGATATCGAGCAGAGCGTTCTTAACCTCAGGCAGGTCATTCATTCCGAGGTCGACAAGGATCGTGCCTACCTGGCCCTGGCTCGTCTCTATACGTCTCAAGGCGATGACTCCATGGCTCGTCAGATTCTTATGGAGTGTGTCCAAAATACACATTCCGTCCCCGCAAAAGTAGTATTGGCGCAACTTTTCGAGAAAAATGATCAGCTTGATGATGCCATAACCCTGTTACGATCACTTCCCGATATTTTCACTTCTCGACCTGATGTATTTACTAATTTGGTTCGTCTGGAAGTGAAAAATAACAATATTTCTCAAGCAGAACAAGATCTTTTGCGTATTCTGGATAATAAGCAATACCGGCAGTTCGCTCAGCTTACATTGTTTAGGATATACGCCATGCAAAATCGTTTTGATGAAGCTCATGCACTGATAGATAACGCGATATCAGAAGATCCTTCCACGATTTCTTTATATGAACATAAAGTTGCTATATTTATTGCCCAAAATAATATTGCTCAAGCCTCTGAATTTGTGAGGAATAATGTTCCCGATCCGTCCATGCGATACTTTCTTCAGGGGGATTTACTCCTTGCCCAAAAGAATCTTGAAAAGGCTATGGGCTTATTTGAAAAGTCTTTGGATATTCAAGAATCGCGTTATGCTGTTATGAAAGTACTGAATCTTTACACTCAACAAGAACGTTTCGACGATGCTATCGCTCTTGCTTTGCGTTATATTGGATCTCATAACGACGATTCTCGTATATTTTTTCTTTTAGGTTATCTTCATGAGCAAATTCAAAAATATGATGATGCAGTCAAATATTATCGACAATCATTGCAAATCAATCCTGATTATTTCCCCGCTGCGAACAATCTTGCGTATCTTTATGCTGAAAAATTTCCCACAAAGAACAACCTCGAATACGCATTACATCTCATTACGAAGGAATCCTTTCCCGTGAGCCATCAGTCCTTGGACACGTTGGGTTGGATATATGCACAGCTCGGCAACACCAAGCGATCCATATCCATCCTGAAGAGTGTTGTCGCACAGTCAAACATCACGCCGTTAGTGTTCTATCATCTCGGTGTCACCTATTTACGAGATGGACAGGTAGAGGCTGCCAAGGAGTGGTTGGGCAAGTCCATACAGGCTAAGAGTGACTTTCCCGAAAAAAAACTCGCCCGCGAGCTTCTCATGGAAATCTCAGGTTAGCTTGATGACGATCATTGATACGTGGTTTCGTTTCCAAAAGAAGAATCAATATGACTCTTTTTGTTGTCCGATTTTGAATGTCGGTATTTTTTGATGCTTTGTCCGCCGGATCTCCCATCAAATCCATAGCCCGTATCTCATAAATATATTGATTTTTGAGGAAGTTTTTTTTAAGAATAAAAAAATCAATGTATAAACTCTGCTTGAGATTATTAAAACGGGTTCCCAATTACCACGAGTTTGACCGGTTTTTTAACTGCCGGCATACTTCAATTGTGGCTAGGATTTGGAGATATGGAAATTTCAGTCGGTGCGAAACTCATTCTTGATCTGGGCGGTACGGAATCACGAAGGGTTGCCGGTGAACTCGTCGGTTGGAAATCATCCAAAACCCTTTTGGCCTCCATTCCATTGCTTGTTGGTATTCGCGATTATGTTGAGGTTGGGAGACATATAACCTGCCGGTATATGCACGATGGTACTGTTTACGGCTTCAAGTCACGCATTCTCGGCTATATCACCAATCCCGATTCCCTTGTCTTTCTTTCCTATCCTGACCAATGGGAATCTCTGGACCTACGAAAACAGCAACGTTTGCCGTGTTTTTTTCCAGCTTCCTTTGAAATCGTCGATCAGCAGGTCATGGGGATTTTGAACGATATATCTGAATTCGGGTGCAGGATTCAATGTGGCCCAAGTCGTGAAGAAATTCTTGAAAAGATCGTTCTGGGTGCGGAAACCATGATTCGTTTCGTCGCTTTTGATGCGCACTCAAGTTACAGTATCCCTGCGCTCATCGTTAATGCATCAACAGATGAGAAAAAAATCACGGCAATCGGTTTCAAATTTCCCAGGATTTCAGACGACTTCAAGGATGTATTGAATACCCATATCAAAAGAATTCAGGACTATTCCAGGTGATTCCTATAATTGTATACTTGCTGTAGTGATCAACAATTTGAAAAAAAAGGGGGAGTTCCCAAAGGAACTCCCCCTTACTTTGTATTTATTGACAAACCTAAATTAGGTAAGCGTCAAAACGGAGCGTCATCCATCCCGCTAACTTCCGATGGAAAGACAGGTCCGTTATCCTCAGCCTGCATGGTGTTGGGCATTGCCTGTTGTGTGGGGGCCGGTTGCGGGGCTTGGACGTACCCGCCGGATCCGCCGGCATTTTGGGGTTTGGGATCGAGTGCTGCGATACGAAAAGCCTTGATTTCAGTCCTGTATCGTTTGTTTCCCTGCTGATCATCCCAGGAGCTCGTCTGCAGGCTTCCCTCGACAAAAACGAGCCGTCCTTTTGCCAGATAATTCTGACAGAATTCAGCCTGTTTTCCCCACAATACAATCTGGTGCCATTCGGTCCGATCAACCTTTTGTCCATCTTTGACATAACCTTCGTCGGTGGCCACGGTTATGTTACAGACTGCTTGACCTGTTTGGGTATACCGTGTTTCCGGATCTTTTCCCATTCTCCCGATAATCATCACTTTATTCAAACTGCCGGCCATGAGAGTTACTCCTGTGTTTGGTTCGTTGCAGTGTCTTTTGAACGGTATCGATTCCCTCAGCTATTCCCGACCTTCCAGGATGCTCAGGGCTTGGGTGCGTCATTCTCCAGTTCATCCAGGATCTCTTCCAGTCCATCCGAAAGGGTGTTGGCTTTTTGTGGATTCCAATCGGCCAGAGCCTGTTCGAGTTGGTCCTTCAATTCCTTGGCTCGATCAACCCCCTGTGTGAGAACTTTTTGTACAGAAGGTTCGACCATGTCAAATCGGATTTGGTCCACCAGGCTGTCGACAAGCTCAAGTACGCCTTTTTTTCCGGACATCACGGGTGAAGGTGATGTTTCGGGAAAGGCCAGTGAACACAATTTAGGCCATGTCCTGGCCACCTCGTTTTCATCGTAGGTATACGCCATAACGCGTATCTGAAGGAAACGGCCCATGCGATTTACTCCTTTTCTTCCCATTCACTTTGGATGCGGGCAACCACTTCCCTGATCACGGGAAGTTCTTCCTGGGGACAGACGCCGATGAGAGGTTCGTTCCTGTCCACACTCTTGTTGGGCTCAAAATATACGGTATAGATGAATCCTTCCTGACCCTCGTAGGGAATGAATGTCTCCCGCTTCATGCGTGAGAGGATGAAGATTTCATCGTTTGGACGAACAATCACCGATCGGCAACCCTTGGCCTTGATTTTTGTATCGATTTCAGGACTGAAATAATATTTTCCTTTTTCCGGGGCCCCGAAGAGATGCAGGGTTTGTTTGAGGATACGCTGTATGACCTCTTCCTTGGTCAGAAAGTGCCGGATGCGAAAGATGGGCGTTCCTGCTTCCACAAACCCATTGTGAACGTCGGCGATGTCAACGATCACCCCTTTTTGCGGCGCATGGATAGGCTTCTTGTTGTGTTCCCGGTTGATGGTTCCCAGCAGGGTGCCGGGGTTTTCTTTCCAGGTGCCGGAAACACCATCCACCCGAGTACCGGTTTTTTGAATGATGGTTTCCACGATCCCGCAATGAGGAGCCCTGACGGAGATTTCCTCATAGGGGGCTTCTTTGAGTTCGTGCAAGAGTTTTTTTATGTCGAGCAAGGCTTGGATCCTCTTGGTTCATACTGAAGGCAGAGGTTAACGATCTGCCATTGTGGCGGGCTAGCGATAATACAGATTTCTTCCACCCATGGTAAGCAGGGCCTGATGGAGATTGTTGCGTATCTCCCTTCTGTCCCAGATACCCTGGATGTGACCTCGGGAGAGAGCATTGTACGCCTTGTGATAATCAGGCGGGATGTCAATGCCGGTTGTTTCCTTGATGACTCCGGGGCCGGCGAATCCGATATTGGAAGATCGGACCGCGAACTGGTAGGGCGAGCCGCCATGGTGCATCTGGGCATCTGGACGACACCGTTGGTTCCTTCCTGGATGCGAATGCCGGCTGTTCCGTGTACATACGCCAGAAAGGGCAGATGGCGTTTGCGGGCCAGTTCAATGGCCCGGATGAATTTTTCCCCTTCGGCCGCCCCGACGCTTCCCCCCCTGAAATTGGCCATGAACATGGCAACGTTCATGGTAATGCCCTTGATCCTGGTTTCAAAGGTCATGCATCCGCTTTTCTGACCGGTTTTCTTTTTGGCTTCGTCCAGTTTGAGAGCCAGCCCTTCATACCCCAGTGGATTGCCGGCCTCGAGCTGATGGTTGAATTTGAAAATCGAACCAGGGTCAAAGACATTGTACAGGTACCATTCATACTCCATGGGAAAATGGTGACCGCAAAACGCACACACGCCCGCATTTTCGTCGAAGAGATCGGGTGCCCATTGATCCTGGCAGCCGTGCCTGGAACTGTTGGGGCAGGTTATGGTCCGATCCGTTTTGGCCTGCGGGCTGACATAGGCCCATCCGTTGCCTGAATCCTCGGGACGCGCTTCCCACGAGGACAGGGAGGTCAGCTCTTCCTTGATCTCTTTATCCTTGCGTTTGAAAAAAGGAAGTTTGTCCTTGAGGCGTTTACGCCAGTATTTTTCCGAACGATCCACAAGGACCTGAAGCTCGGCCTGAACGTCTTCGGCCAATCTGGTCACCTTGCGCTGATGTTTGGCAAAGAGATCGTATCTGAAGAAGGAATAGATCCCCCACGAAAGATC
>CAYWJL010000026.1:9503-9856 GCA_964458145.1 uncultured Desulfovibrionales bacterium
GCCAGACCAGCCGGTCCTTTGCTTTGGATGTAAGACCCCACCGCACATAGACCTGATCACTGTCGAGTTTGCGCAGGGCCAGGCTGCGCAGAAGTTTCATTCCCCTGACGTTGAGCACGAGTTCGTCGGTACTTCTGATGATCTGCTGACGCAATTCTTTGAAAAAATTGAAGTCATCCGGTCTCGCGCCAAGGTTCGGCTCCTTGATGATTCCGTCTATGTTGCCAAGTTCCAGATTGTCGAAAGCCGTGATTTTGAGCCGCAGGGCACATTTTTCGATAAGGGACGGAGTCTCCCGCTTGCCATCCCGCAATCTCCCCTCGATGGCGGCAGCTCCCTCAGGAGAAATAACC
>CAYWJL010000026.1:9866-12605 GCA_964458145.1 uncultured Desulfovibrionales bacterium
GGGAAAAAATGGTAAAATATCTAGTGTAAAAAGTGTGCAATGCTGATTAACACAGCGAAAGACAAAACTTTCATTTTAAATAAAACAGGTAATATAATGCGCAAGAGATTCGAGCAACAAACGACACTTGGAAGACATTTAATTGAAGATACAGTAATACCAACAGCCAAACGAATGGGATCCATGTCATCACTATGTGCAGCCCTCAAAGAAATATTTATTAATCCAGAATGGAATGAAAAAATATTTACACTCTCAGGCCAGCCATTTCGTAGAGATTTTTGGCGATTTGCTGGGCGGCTCCCGGATAGTCCTCGATGGGATACGATCCCGGAGTGAAGATGAAGGTGTGGATGGGGATGCCCTCGGTTTCGGCAACCTTCATGTAGTGGAGCGCCTTGGCATTTCCCCAGGGTTTGACCGAGCCTCCGTTGCGGAATTCCTGGCCGTGCCCTTTTTCCTGGCCGATGACCATGATAGGCTGATAGTGAACCTTCTTGCCTCTGCGTCGAGTGATGTAGGCCCTGGCGATGAGCATGCTCGGATCGATACTGCACTCGTCCTGCCCACCGATTTCGGTATAATTGTCATAGACATTTTCCAGAATGTCTTTGAGGCAGATGCGCTGGGGGTGGCGGACAATACGCACTCGGTCCATGGGCGTGAGCTGTGACTCGAGTTTTCTTTCCAGAAACGCGAACAGGTCTTCCAGAGAACGAAAATGTCTGAGCGCATCCTTGGATGCCAGGTCGTGTTCCCTGTTCAGGAATTCCGTGAGCTTGGAATCCAGAAGCCGGATGTTTTCATTCTCCTTGGAGCCGAAAATATCCTTGATATATGTCAGGCGTTCCTGGAGTTCATGAATTTTTTTTTCTATATCCATACAAACTAATTGGTGTTATTGGTGAAATAGGCAGGTGGTATGCCCGGAAGGGTGGAGCGTTTTCAGAAGACCAGAATATCCCGGGTCATGGTCTTGAGATACTCGACATTGGAACGTAAGGGATCGCCTGAGGCATTGTGCCCCTCGAGTTGCATCTGATCGAGAAAGGTGAGGCCCCGTTTTTTGGCCTCGTCGAGATCCTTGCCCCAGATGATGGCCAGAGCCAGGTTGGGGTCGTATTCTGTGGGGATTTCATAATTCGCGTCCTGGGGAACGTGGGTGTACATGTCGGCCCACAATTTTTTCTCCCAGGAAAAATTCTCTATGGTGCCGACCCATGGGGCAAAGCCGTTTTGCGGGTCTTCGGCAATGATCCGGTATTCGATTCCCACCCCTTCAAAGGAAATGTCCTTTTGTGAATACCCAAGGGAATCCCCGAGGCCGAGACGGATCTGTTCGGCCAATATATCGACTTTTTTGATGTTTTTGCGCCTGGCAATGACTGCGGAAACCCCGTTTTCCACCTGGATGCGTGTGTTGACCTCCATGAGGAAGGGTTCGCCCGTGGGGCTGACGATCCATTCCCAGGTTCCTACATTATCATAGCCGACTTCTCGAGCCATGCGCAACGAATATTCCGTGATATCGGCCATGACCCGCCGGGCGTCAAATGCATAGGAAATCCGCTTGGGATCGAATCCCGGGGCGACCTCCAGTCGTTTCTGTCGACCCGTACTCTGAATGGAGCAGTTGCGGGTGCCGTAATGGACGATGTGCTTGCCGGTTCGGTCCGCAACAATCTGGACTTCGAGATGGTTGAAATCGAAGATGCGCTGTTCGATGAGAACTCCGTCATCCCGAAATTGTCTTTTTGCATAGTTTCTGATGGACCGGAGCACGGTTCTGAACTTGTCGAAATCGTCCACTTCCTCGATGCCCATGCCGCCCCCTCCGGCCGATGCCTTGACCAGGACCACGGGATTGGAGATGCCCTGTTCCTGTTGGAACGCAAAGAGGTTTCCTGCCAATTCTTCGGCCTCGATCTCGTCATGCATGGGGCGATCGGACCCTGGAACAGTGGGAATATCGAGACGGCGGGCCAACCGTTTGGTGTTGATCTTGTCTCCGAGCTCACGAATGACCTGCCATGAGGGGCCGATGAAAATGATCTTGCGTTTTCGTTGAACCGCCCGCCGGGCAAACCGGTAATCCTCGGCAAAGAAACCGTAGCCGGGATGAACGGCTGTGGCTCCCGAAGCATCGGCAACAGCGAAGATTTCGTTGGCGTCCAGATAGGAACTGATGGTATAGAGGCTTTTACCCCTGCCCAGTTCTCTGGCAAGGGTGCAATGTCTCGAGTGTTTGTCGACCTCGGTATGCACGCAAACAAAATCCAGACCGAGCTTGACGCATGCCTGGATGATGCGGACGGCTATCTCGCCCCGATTCGCAATGAGTATTTTATGCTTTTTTTGTCGTTTCACGGTCTTGGTTGTTTTTTTTCTCGGTGATGTGTTGTTTTTGAATTTCCAGTATCAGTTTGTCCAGCGAGGCTTCGGTTTGCCAGTCCATATTCATGAATGCGCCACCTATGCCCGATGAGGATACGTGGACGCATTGTATCTGCATGTCGTCAATGATCGGCGATATATCACGGACAATGGCTATGTGCAGGAGGTCATTGTTTTCGATGGGGCAGGAATCATGGCCCTCGATTTCGAAAAAAACGCCGCCCGAGCTGATGTTGAGGATGGGAAACTGCCTGCCGGTTGCATGCAGACGGACAAACAGCTGGGAAGAGCTGACCCGGATGGTCGTCCTCTGCGAGCTTGGAGTATATTCGATGATGAAATCAT